>CAYICF010000019.1:0-9736 GCA_964361805.1 uncultured Candidatus Saccharibacteria bacterium | reverse complement strand
TATACCACTGAACTACGGGCCCAACGGCATTATCATACATCGATCATCGATTCCGCGCAATAAAAAATCCGGAGCGTTCAATTGTGAGAACGTCCGGACGTTGGCTTTTCGTGATGCACAGTCCCTAGAACTTGCGAACCTCGGTTGCCGTGTAGATAGGACTAAACTCATGCATCTTGCCAAGCGCATCTTCGCGAAACGGATGCCCCTTGGGCAATGCCGTCGCTTCCGGGATCATTATAATAATCTCGCGCGCCAAGAACCGGCCTCCTTCGTTCAGCAGCGGGAAAATGCACACTTCAAGCCGGAATAACCCCGTTCCTGAATCGTCGACGCGAAATACCCCATCGACACCTTTCAGACCATCAAGCTTTTCCATTGTCTCGATGGCGCCGAACACTCTCGCCTTCGGATCCTCGAGCAGCTGCGCGATCGCCAACTTGAACAACTCACCGAACTCGCGCCACGCCTTGCTCCTTCGCGTTCGTAAACCCGTCTTTCTCGTAGCTCGATCGACCTTCGTTGCCATGATTGCCTCCGCGTGAAAAGAAATTACTTGAACTTTTTGCGCACGATCCGATACAGATCGACCATCGCGGGATGAACGCCAGCTGCGACAAGCTTTGCTTTGTCGAAATGCACGAGACAAGAACCCTTGTCCGTCTCGTACTCTTCGGCGTCGAGTCCTCTGCGCATTCTTTCAATCTCCTTTTCGTTCACGCGAAGCGCAAACGCGTCAGCGATGTCGTGACAGCCGATGTTTTGTGGATGCTGTTCGCGATTTTTCCACAAGTAGTCGTTCTGCGCCAACCACACGAGACGTCGCGCAGCAACGCGGACTCCCGTCTCGCGCTCGAGACATCGCACGGCCCCTCGCACTGAACTTTCGCCCGGTAGCCGCCGCCCACCAATCAACCACCATTCTCCTTTTGCCGGCTTTGCTTTGCGCCTCGAGAGCAGCACCGTTCCACGCTCGGGATACACCAATAACACGTCGGAGCAGATCCCAATCGCTCCTCGCCTCATCTGCTCGTATGCGTCGTCTGGAATACGAGAAGGCTTGATCCGCTTTCGCGCGCCCGGCTCAACATACGTTCGTCCTCGCATCGTCAAACTCCTTCAAAAATCCCGCCCCGCTCTCCCATCCCTAAATCCGAACTTCATCTTAACCACTATTTTCGAATTTTGCAAGCTGGCGAGCTAAGCTGGATTTTTTATTGCGATCGTGGCTATAATCAAAATAGAAAATCGGTCCCCTTTTTGGAGGATTGCGCCATGACTCATAATGCGCGCGACGTACGCGAATGCGCCATGGATGCATTGGCCTTCGCGCTTAGCGTTCTCACCGACGATCCGTCTTTCTTGCTGCCCTCGTATGACGGGGCGTGTTCGCTTCAGCGGAACGGATACGGCGTGTGGTATTTCCATATTACTTTGAAGCTTGAAAGTGGTTTGCGATTCGCCGGCGGATGTCATGTGCGTGACGCGCATGGCCGCGTAACACCTCTTCGCGCGACTATTTGTTTTCCCGGACACGACCGGCTTGTTGGGCTCCCGACGTGGCTCGCGCGCGATGCCGCGGAGCAATTCCACGAATTCGAATTTCATCTCCGTGGCGACGGCATCTCCTGTGCTCGCGTCGCCCCAAAAACCACCATCTAGTCTTTTGACTATGGTGGATTTTATTTTCCACAGCTTATACACACCCCATAGTCCTTACTGCTGATAGAATGCGTAAAAGGATCATCTTTTATGGAGGTGCTCTGTGGACATTTCCATTCGCAGTTTCGCCATTGAGCAATTCGGCGCGGCGCTGCAGCGACTGCTGAGAGAGCCCGATGTCAACTTCGTGAAGATGGACGCGTCGACATGCTTTCCGCATTTCGAAGTTTCAGTTGATCCTGTTGCCCCACAGCTCGTACGCGTGCAGCTCGGCATCGTCATCAATGACATCCCTGTTTTCGGCGTATGCGTTGTGAACCTGGAGGATAACTCCCACTGCCTTCAAGAAGTGACTGTGTTTTTTCCGAACGTTTCTCCGGTTACCCCAGAGCGACATCCGTTCCGCGATGACGCGATCCCGGGCATGCATACGTTCATCGCCAGGCCTGTCTCGTCTTCCGAGTTTGTGCTTGTACCTCGCGTTGAGCCTTTTCCCAACATCGTCCCCGAGCCGTAGACGACATACTCTTCGCGGCTCATTTTTTTATTCTTTTCGTGTTTTTCAATATACGGCCACCGCATACTCTTTTGGAGATTAATGGCGAAGTGGTCTCCGAAAGAGTATGCGGTGGCCGTATATATGCAACGCGAGCGGTTTTCATTTGATAGAATAAAGACATGCCCTCTTCTCCTATTATTCGCGTGATCAAAAAAGTGATGCCCGCTGTTGTTTCGATTGTTATTTCGAAAAAACTTGAGGATGTTAAGAAGGAAATGCCTAAGGTTGTGCCTGGTTCCGCGCAGACGCCGCCTGCAATCCCCGATGAAATGGTTGATGCACGTGGCATGGTGCGTATCGGCGGCGGCTCGGGTTTTATCGTTCAACAAAACGGCGTCATTCTTACCAATAAACACGTTGTTTCAGAGCCGGGCGGTGAATATTTGGTCATTCTCAATGATAATCGCAAATTCCCCGCTGTCGTCCTCGCACGCGACCCCATTGATGATATCGCGATTTTAAAAATAAATGCCGCTGGACTTCCCACTGTAACGCTTGGCGATTCAAGCAACATCGAACTTGGACAAGACATTGTTGCGATCGGTAATGCGCTAGGGCTCTTCCGCAATACCGTTTCTTCGGGTATCGTCTCCGGGCTTGCGCGATCTATTCGTGCGGCGCCTGACCCCGCGCAACCCGTGCAAGACATGCGCGGACTTATCCAAATCGATGCAGCCATCAACCCAGGCAACTCCGGCGGCCCACTCGTTGACATGAAAGGACGCGCCATTGGCATTAATGCCGCTATTGTCTACGGTGCGCAAAATTTGAGCTTTGCGTTGCCGATCAGCGCCGCAGAACGCGATCTGCATGACCTCAAAACGCATGGACGCATTCGACGCCCACTGCTTGGGCTCCGTTATATTATCGTTGATGAAAATTTGCAATCAAAAATGAAGTTGCCGGTTGACCATGGCGCACTTGTTTCAAGTCATGGCCCACAACGCGACGCGATTGTGCCTGGGAGCCCGGCAGATAAAGCCGGCATTCGTGACGGCGATATTATTGTTGCGTGCAATGGCGAAGAGCTGACAGAACAAAAAACGATTCAAGATTTTTTGGAAAATGCTGAGGTGGGCGACGTGCTACGGCTCAAGATTTTACGCGACGGAAAAACGATTGAAGTTGCCGTAACGCTCGCGGAGCGGAAATAGGATTAAAAAAATCCGGAGGCGCGAGAGGCGCGATCCGGAGAACGGGGCTACTTTTTCTTTTCGGCTTCATCGACGGGAGGGAGGACGATGTGAGGGCTACTCTTTTTTCGCCACGCAGCAAGCTTGTCCCACCAATACTGCTGATCCTTATCATTGCCGACACAGATCGTGAGACATGGAGTATTAATTTCGAAATGACGACCCGGCTCGCAAGTGTCGCTCGAAACTTCTCGGAGCATCGCCTTCCCCCACTCGACAACAAAGTGCGGATTTTTGTTATTTTGGTTCTCGACTTTTGCCACCGCAACGTCGTCGAGTTGCACCAAAATTCTTCTCACGATACCACGTCCCACAGCGGGAAGTTCTTGCTCAATCGGGGTGCAAGTAATCGTTAGCACTACGACGCCGTTGTTAAACCACGTCGTTACTTTGTTTTCCTGCTCCCAGGACACGAAACGACAACGCTCTTTGAGTTGCGCGAGATACTCATCCCACGCAAGCGCAGCTCCCAGGGCGTCGCTGCCATCACAAGTCGGGAGAAGCAACACACCCTCGCCTCGATCATTGTGCGTGAGCAATGTTGTTTTGCGTCGCGCGCTCCGCGGACTGAACGGGTCAATGTTCAGCCTCCACGGTTCGACGTATTCGATGTGCTTTTGCTTTGGATCATCAACAACGCAGGCGAACGCAAGCGTAAGATTGTCGCCCACCTTTCTCAACCCCAAACACCGCACGACTTCGTATTCGTCGATTGCCGCAGGAGACGCAATTTGCGCCGACGGATTCGACTTTTGCTCTTGGGCGTAGACAGCAACAACCGCCGCGCACTCCATTGCCACGAACATGATCAACGCGGCACCGATTGGATTGAGCCAATCTACAAACTTTCGCATCATGGCCAAGCTCCTTCAAGACACACTAAAGAAAACGAGATCCTTCGGGATTACCCTCAGGATGACACACACAATCTAAGGACTTCCGAAGTCCTTAGATTGAACACAACGCCCAAACATGAACAAAGTTTATACTAGAATTAATATATATACTCGTCAATCAACACGCCTTTGTCGCTCCAGAGTTGCACTTTGTCGTGCGCAGCATCAACCAGTTTGCGCGACTTGCCCGAATTATCACCAATCCATAAATGCCAATCCGTTCCCAAGAAATCTTTATCAAACCGGTGCGCATCAACACAGCCAGCATAGTTGATCGTTTTCAAATATTCGCGGCATTCAAAATCGTTAAGATTAATCGGTGGCGTTGCGCTCGGCTGCGTGCATGAGCTGATCTGCCTCAAATAGTCTTGGCATTTACTCGTGAAGTCGGCGATGTTTTTCGGAATGATTGATGGACAACTTGCTGAGATTGATGGCGAAAAACTCACTGTGCGCGTGATATAACCAAAACATTTATTCACTCGAAACGCGCCGGCCATTGCGCCTTTATTGGTATAGATATTCAACCGATCCCCCTTCTTTAATACAATCGGCACCTGTGGGATTCCACCGAACCCCACCAGAAAATCGGCAATGCCGAGTGGTAATGTAAATTCGTCGATCTTGCTTTTGAGTTTCCACCCGGTTACGTTCCACGCTGACTCGCTGCTGTTGCGCAGAACGATTGTCGTTGTATTTCCTGAAAAACTATTGCTCACTGAACTGATACGCACATCTCGAAGTTTTGCGACAAGTAATGGAGCCGGCTTTGGCAACGGAGCCGGCTTCGGAGATGGCGTCGTATTTGTTGTCGGCGCACGTACGATCGTTTTTGGCGTTGGCAACGATTGTTTGAATACTGGCACTTTCCTCCAGCCACTCTCTAATACTGCACGGCTCAAACGTGCAAGTACGCCGTCAGGGGTATTACTCCACAACACCACAATCGTTGCGATACCAAGCACGATAATAATAACGGCAATAGCTTTAGCCATGCCTTCATTATATATTATTTGTACAAACGGAGGAGCGGGGCGATGTTCTCGCCCGCTGCGAACATCGCCCCACTCCTCCGTTTTCCCATCTATCTCTTATTCCACCGTCACGCTTTTTGCTAAGTTTCTTGGCTTATCAACGTTTCGTCCACGAAGCACCGCGGAATAATATGCGAACAATTGCAACGGAACAACGGATAAGAGCGGCTCGAGCTCAGGAAGTGTTGCAGGAATTGCCATCACGTCGTCGGCAATTTTCTTTATGTTGCGATCGCCCGTGGTACCCACCGCGACGATTGGCCCACCACGCGCTTTAATCTCTTGGATGTTTGAAACCATTTTCTCCTGCAACTCGTTTTTCGGCGCAATCACCACGGTTGGAGTTTCTTCGTCAATAAGCGCAATCGAGCCGTGCTTCAGTTCGCCGGCAGCAAAACCCTCTGCGTGTACATATGAAATTTCTTTGAGCTTCAGGGCACCTTCCAGCGCGACCGCATAATTATATTCTCGTCCGATATACAGCACGTTTTTTGCACCAACATACTTTGCTGCAATTTCTCCGATTGCTTTGTGGCCTCGTAAGATGCTCTTGATTTTTCCGGGAATCACAGCAAGCTCTTTTAATATTTTCTTGGTTTTTGCTGTTTTACCCGCAACACGACACGCGATCAGCAACAACACCGCGAGCTGTGACATAAATGCTTTTGTTGATGCCACGCTGATTTCCGGACCTGCATGATTATATACGCCCGCATCTGTTTCTCGTGCGATCGTCGAGCCCACTACATTCACGACTCCAAGCGTCAAATATCCTGCCGCTTTTGCCTTGCGGAGCGCCGCGAGCGTATCAGCGGTCTCGCCAGACTGCGAAATCACAACGCTTGCCGTGCCCGGCTGCGTTGGAGTTTTTGCGTATCGATATTCAGACGCATACCAGACATCCGTTGGGATACCCGCGATTTCTTCAAACCATCGCTTTGCAACCATTCCTGCATGATATGCGGTACCACATGCAATAATTTCAAAACGTCCCGCCTTCTTTATCTTCGCCTCAACATTTGTGAGCCCTCCAAGCTTCACACCCTTGCCACCCGCAAGCAATCGCCCGCGCGTTGCTACCGTAATGACTTCCGGAATTTCCATGATTTCCTTCAACATAAAATGAGGAAAGTTCCCTTTTTGCGCTTGCTCTGCACTCATCGTCAGTGGTTCTATTTTGGGCTTCGCGGGAAATGTCGTAAATCTATTAAGTTCAATCTTCCCTCGTGTGCCCTCTTCGACATACACCACTTTATCGACGAGTCCGGCGAGCGCTGTGGGGTCTGATGCCAAAAAATATTCCCCGTCGCCAATTCCTAACACCAGCGGGCTTCCCAACCGCGCAAAGTACAAGTTGCGTGGTTCGCGCGCGTACACGATCGCCAACGCGTACGCTCCACGAATTATCTTTAGCGTTTTTTCTAACGCTTTACTAAAATCCTTTTCTGTTTTCAATGCGTCTTCGATGGCGTGCGCCACGACTTCGGTATCGGTGTCTGAGCTAAAATGATGCCCTCTCTTTTGCAGCTGCTCTTTTAATTCTTGATAGTTTTCGATAATGCCGTTATGGACCACCGCGATGCGGTCTTCGCAATCGCCGTGCGGATGCGCGTTCGCTTCGTTTGGCACACCGTGCGTTGCCCAACGCGTGTGCGCAATCACGGCCGTTTGTGGGATCGATTGCAATCCTAAAATTTCGCGTTCGAGCACTTCTATTTTCCCTGGCTTTTTTTTGAATATTAATTTCGGCTTTCCGTCTTCGCGTGTATCAAAATATGCGACGCCCGCAGAATCATATCCACGGTATTCTAATTTCCGGAGATTATTGAAAGCGATATGAAGGCCGGATTTAGGGCCAAGGTAGGCGGAAATTCCACACATAGTACTTCATTAATATACGAATCGAGCACGAATATGCGAATGCGTACGGATTTGTATATTAGTATATTTGTACTTTATTCGTATATTCGCGCAGTCTATCTATGGAACAAGTAGGTTGATCAAACGGTTTTGGACGTAAATGATCTTTTGAACCGGCTTCCCTGTCACCCACTTTTGAATTTCGGGCAATGCGAGTGCGAGTTGTTTTGCTTCTTCTTCAGAAATGCCACGACGCGCCGCCGCTCTTCCGCGCGTTTTGCCGTTGATTTGTATCACCAATTCAAACGTCGCCTCCTCTACCAACGATTCGTCCCAGGTGGGCCACGTTGCCAGATCGAGCATCTTCTTCTCGCCTAACTGCTCCACGAGCTCTTGTGTGATGTGTGGCACAAATGGACTCAAAATTTTGACGAATGCCAATAATTCTTTTTTTGCGACCGGCAACGCCTCGACATCATTCATAAAAATCATACACGCGCTTATTGCGGTGTTGAATCGAAATGCTTCGATATCTCCGGTCACTTTTTTCGCAAGTCTATGCGTGGCACGAACTGCTTGATCGTTTGATTTTTTGTTTTCTTTATTTTTTGTTACGAACTCCCAAACTCGACACAAGAATCGGTATACGCCCGTAATGCCATGCGGATCCCATGACTTCCCCACCTCAAACGGCCCCATGAACATTTCGTACGCACGCAAACTGTCCGCGCCAAATTTTTCGATCATGTCGTCTGGGCTCACGACATTCCCGCGCGACTTCGACATTTTTTTGCCATCAGGACCGGCCATCAGCCCTTGATTCATTAATTTTTGGAATGGCTCTTTCGTACCGACGACGCCAATATCGTAGAGCACCTTGTGCCAAAACCGCGCGTACAAAAGATGTAGCACCGCGTGCTCAATGCCGCCAATATAGAGATCGACTGGGGACCAATGCGTCAGCATAGAATTAAAAACTTTCAATCCTTCATTCTTCATTTTTAGCTTTATATTCTTCATTCCGAGCGTATACGCGAGGTAATACCAGCATGACCCCGCCCACTGCGGCATCGTGTTGGTCTCGCGACGCGCCAAACCCTTACAATTCGGACATTTCGTTTCTACCCATTTTTTTATATTCGCGAGCGGCGATTCGCCGGCGCCGGTTGGCTCGTATGATTTTACTTTTGGTAATTTCACTGGCAAATCTTTTTCCGGCACCGGAACCGTACCACACGTTACGCACTTAATGATTGGGATCGGCTCGCCCCAATACCGCTGCCGAGAAAAAATCCAATCGCGAAGTTTGTAGTTGATCGTTTTTTTGCCACCTACCGCATTCACGATTTCCCATTTTGCCTTCTCCGATTCCATGCCATCAAATTTTCCCGATCCCACCAAATGACCCTCTCCCGTATATGCCTCGTCTAACACCGGACATGTTGGAGCTGGATAATGCGGGCAGATGACCATTTTGATCGGTAAATTAAATTTATTCGCAAATGCAAAATCTCGCTCGTCGTGCGCCGGGACAGCCATAATTGCTCCTGTGCCGTACTGCGCGAGTACATAATCAGAAATCCAAATCGGAATTTCGTCTTTCGTCAACGGATTAATTGCCTTGATGCCTTTGAGCTCCACGCCCGTTTTTTCTTTATTTTCTTGTCGTTCAAGATCACTTTTGTTTTTTGCGAATTCGATATACTTCTCGACCTCATCTCTGTTTTCAACTTTTAACTTTAGACCCTCAACTAATGCATGCTCTGGAGCGAGTACGAGATATGTTGCTCCGGCAAGCGTGTCGGGTCTTGTCGTAAACACTTCAATGTAATAAGTGGAAAGTAATAAGTGGAAAGTAATAAGTGCACCCTCGGAGCGGCCGATCCAATTTTTTTGCAATTCTTTCACTTTTTGTGGCCAGTCGAGCAAATCAAGGTCATCGATTAAGCGGTCGGCGTATGCGGTAATTTTCAATACCCACTGTTTTAATTTTTTCCGTTCTACTTTTGCTCCACAACGATCACAACAACCATCAACCACTTCTTCGTTTGCGAGTACTGTTTTATCCGACGGGCACCAGTTGACCGGAAGCTCTGCTTCGTACGCCAATCCTTTTTTATAGAGCTGCAAAAAAATCCACTGCGTCCATTTGTAATAGTTCGGATCTGTTGTATTGATTTCGCGCGACCAATCATAGCTGAACCCCGGAGCCTCAAGCTGCTCTTTGAATTTCTTAATGTTTTGTTTGACGGCTACCTCGGGATGAATTTTGTTTTTGATTGCATAATTTTCTGCGGGCAACCCGAACGCGTCCCACCCCATCGGATGTAAGACGTTATATCCGCGCATGCGGTAATACCGCGCGAGAATGTCAGAACCAACATAACCCAAGAGATGCCCGACGTGGAGCCCTTCGCCCGATGGATACGGGAACATATCAAGCACGTATTTCTTTTGCTTCTTGCTTTTGTCTGCTGCTCGCCACAACTTATAGCCGCTCTTTGCCCAGCGCGCCTGCCACTTTTTCTCTAT
>CAYICF010000018.1:0-9798 GCA_964361805.1 uncultured Candidatus Saccharibacteria bacterium | reverse complement strand
GCTTCTTCTTTGCAAAAACGGCCAAGCTTCTCTCGCGCAGCGTCTATTCGTTGATTGAGAGCTGCTAAATCCTTGCCAAGACGCAAAGCCTGTTCTGGAGTATCAGCAGCAGAAATACGAGAAAGTAATTCATTTTTTTGAAACTCGAAATCCTGAAGACTCTCATGCAGATTCAATATCTTTTTACGCGTAGACGCCAAATCATCGGTGGCAATCTTGACGCTGTCATCTAAAACAGTACGATAATTTTCACTCGCGTCAGTGCGTCGATAACGAGGGTTTAACAAATCCTTTTCCGCTTGCCCCAGAAACTCATCGGTAATCACAGAAAAACGCTGTCGGCTTGCGGCAAGGCTTGATTCTGATGTAATCTGAGGATTGTGAAGAATTTCTTGAATCTCCATACGCAATTCTCGAATCAATTGAAAACGCGCCTTGAGCTCCGGACTTAAAAAAACTTTTTCTATAGAATCATCGATAATACTGGCTTGAACACGATAAGTTTCTTCTATAAGTCGTGCTTGAGAATATAATTCGTTTTGACTAGCCTCGAGTTGCGCAAGACGATCAACAACAGATTCAAAACTTTGAGCTCCGCTGGCAATCTTGCCTTCAATGGCGCTAATCTCTTTAATAATATTGCGAACGTTTTGATTGTTGTTGTGAAGATCATCCAAATACTGCGCCTCAAGCGCATTGGCTTGTGAACGAAGCTCGGCTTGAGGGCTCTCGGGAAAGAATAATTCTTTTTCTAACGCCTCAAGTGTGCGTTCTCTCTCAATAAGTTGCCTGGAGACATTGGGAGATAAGCTGTCGGGAACTTCCGCTGGAACTTCAAGCGCATGCGCTGCGTTGCGCATCGCAGAGGAAAACATTTCTTTATACTTCGCTTGTAATTCAGGAGGAAGCTTGTCAAAATCAACTGTTTCGATAATTTTCAAGAGGCGCTGAAGGCGAGCATATTCTTCGCTGCGTGCAAGTTGCCGCTCGAGGGGAGATATCGAATCAGTACACTCGACCTGAACTTCGACTGGCTCTGACGGACCAATAACCAACCCACCCCTTCCAGAAGAGCTATTGCCATCCGTCGGCCCTACCACTAATGGGTCACCACCACCCGACTGCGCTGTTCTTGGTAGATCAGGCGCTGCTATACCACTCTCATCCGGAATAACTTCGGTGCCTAATTCGCCTAGTGATGGCGGAGTGCGTGGCGGGCATGGGTTACGATGCTTCAGTCCATCAAGCTCTGACTGCACACTACGCGCCTCAGCTTCACGGCGGGCTTTTCCATTATCAATCTCGTCCTGAAGTCGAGCCTTGTCGTTTTGCAACTTATCTTCAGCCTCAGCAATGCCATACTGAAGATCATTCAACGCCTGAACACGATCACGCACCTCAAACGCCTCGGGCGAAAATTCCCAATTAAAAGTTCCCAACTTCCGAGCAAGCCGAAGACGGGCATCCAATAAGGATTTTTCAGCAGCGGGTAGTTCTTGGCGCAATTTCTCAATCATTTTACGCAACTGTTCTGCTTTTCTGCCCGGTTGATCAAAGTCGCGAATAGCCTCTTGCCACGCCTCAATCTTTGCGGCAGAATTATCAATCTGATCTTGAAGCGTTGCTAGATGGCTCTCTAACTTGTTCGCCAATTCCGGATCTGCACACTCCGCAGCAGCCCGCGCGCCAGATGAAATAGTCTGAGAAGGGTCAGGAGGAGGATTTTGGTCAACGCCGGTTGCGACAGAACGATCCGGACAAACTTGTTGAAGAGATTTCAAAAAGTCTTGCTCCCCTTTAAATTCGAGAAGTTTTGCCTGGTAATCAGGAGACGCAGCCATCTTTTCAGTCAAAGGAATATTTTGCTGTTGCGCTTCTGCTAAAAGCTGTCTACGCAACGCAAAAAGGGCATCACGTAATTGAGCAACGTTGCGCTGCGCAGCAAGGACTTCCTGAGAAACGAAGGTAGCAGCAGGAGGAGAACAGGGAATCGGCGCTTTGGGAGGAATTGGGGGTTGCGGCAAACAAATCGGACCAGGATCTGATGGGACAAATTGCCCCTTCCTTCCGAAATAAATCTCTCGTGCGTAGTTGAGTTGTTGACCGGGGCGAAGGAAAATGCCGTCATCAGTAAGCAGCGGTTTTTTTTCTTTATATATATGGACCTTGTATGTAATCTCACCTTCAACGACAGTACGCTCTTCAAAAAAATTTGATAGCAGCTGCTCCCTGGAAAGCGTAGTGAATTCAACGCGATCACGAGCAATAAGATCAAACAACTGTCGACCGCTCAATTCATCCAATTTGACACCGAGATCGCCTAACTTCTTAGCGTCGATCAAATCAAACACTTCTTGAGGAAAAAGATATTGTTCGGCGCGCAATTCATAATCCAGACACGCAATATCGGTCATTTTCAAAGGACGTCCGGCGGCGCCAACTGCTGACGAAGGACAGCGCGACCCAGAACCCTCAGGGAATCGCGTATCAATTGCTTTACGCGCAGCATCAATGTTGTCAACAACAAAATACCCGCGATCCGTGCGGCCAACAATAGCACCCTGAGCATTGCGTTCAATTGAATACACGTGCACGCGGCCATAGAAAGCATCAAAAATAAGCACGGTACGATCGGGACTCAATCGACTAATTAAGTCAACGTCGCTTGGATTCCAAAACTCCTGCAGGGTCAGTGGTCGACCAAGGACCGCTTCAAGATGAGTAGTCGCTTTGGGGTCTAACAAATCAAGACCGTTGGCAGGACTAAATATATGCTCAACGGAGCCACCTGTGGAGGTCGATGGGCACGCTGCTCCAAAAGTTGCCTGTTGGTTGGTAACCGCAGGACTACCCACGGGAGGACGCTGCCCATTGCTCATTCCGATAACGAGTGGGTTGTCGTCGTCCGCAAAAGCAACCAATGGAAGAAAAAGCGTCGTCGGTTGCCCAGCAACAAAAATAAGCAATAAGGCAAAAATTGTCCGTAAAATATACATGATATTTCCTGCAATACAGACGCCGAACTTCAACAATCTCAAATCAACTCACTACTATGATTCTACTACATATATATATTATGACGCTGTGTATAACCAAAGTAATTATTCCCGCTCAAGCTCTTCATAGGGAACATAGTGTTCTCCGGTAGAATCAACACGCACAAGCACGACACGAATGGGTCTATCAGGATCAACGTCTGTAGTTCGATGGGCGCTTACCTTCTTCAGTCCAAGCAGCGCGTCATTGATATTCAGCGCGTAGAGAATAAGTTCGTCATCACCACCGCGATGCAATACCCAACCAGCATGAGGACGATCTTTAAGACGATCTTCAATGTTTGCTGAAATAAAAACATCTCGAAGATGCGAATCAAGTGGTCGCACGATGCCTTCACGAATACCACGTTGGTCTCTTTCGGAAAATAGAGGAGCCTCTTGAAAATTTTTCATGATAACTTGTTACCGCGAAACTCCGCGTTCTACAGAACGGATTGCAGAGATATGCTTGCGCAACGTCTCAATAGATAACTGCTCGAACTTTTCTGGCATATACTGACCCAACGCCGCATTGTATTTACGCGTCCGAAAACCAATCAGCGGCCCGCCATCAAGAATGAGCACCGTGCGCACCGTTCCACTATCGCTCACAATTTGATCGCCAATGCGAATATCGTCAAACCATTTTTGAATTTCATCGCCAGTCCAAACAGTAATCTTCTCCGACCTCGGAGAAACATGTGACTCATCGAATCGTTCGGACATATATAGCTTCCATTGTATCACTTAATCTCAAATCAACTCACTACTATGATTATAACAGACGCGGATCAAGGGGTCGCACGATGCCTTCACAAAAAAATTTTTTACGACATCTTCCGTTCAATAAAATCAATTTTGTGCGTATTTTGACGCAGCATCTCAATAACAATCGTCTCAATTTTAGATTCTTCAGAATACTGAAATCTGCCAAGCGCTAGGTCATATCTCCGCGTTGCAATCTGCAAACGAGGTCCGCGAATCGCAAGTACAACGCGTTCGGTGCCGCTTTTTTTGCTCACAATACGATCATGAATGCGAATATCGGAAAACCATTGCATAATTTGTTCGCCTGTCCACCGCTGAGGCGGAGTAATAATCTCGTTGATCGTGTTAAGAAATCGATCGGCGTCATTTAATAATTCACGGACGCCAACTTTGAATTCTTGAGCGCGGTGCAGCGCATCGCCAGTAAACACAGATTCGGAAGATTCGAATTGTTGTAACTGGGCCGCAAGTGTAGGACGGAGTGCGAAGATGTAATCTCTTAACAACACAAGCGCGCGCGTTGCGTCGCGTTGCTGTTCGGGGGTAGAGCGGCCACGAAAAATAGCAGCTTGCTTCTGAATCTCTTCGTGAATAAGAGAAACTCGAGAACGGAACCGCTGCAATGATTGTTCATATGCAACAAACGACGACGTAGCGCGATCATCTGTTTCTGGGCTGATAAATTTTTCGGTCATATATCAATGATAACAAATCACAATTCGGGAAGTGCGGCTAATTGCACGAATGACGCGCAGCACGCTGTCAAAATCCGCCTTTGTTGTGCCGCGTCCGAACGTAAACCGCACAGAAGACGACGCGCGATCAGATGCGCCGTGAAGTGCATTCACGACATACGACTCCTCAGCAACATGCGCCTGACATGCCGAGCCGGGTGATGCCGCGACGCCAGCAACATCAAGGGCGATCAGCAAATCGCTTGTCGCATGTCCGGGAAAATAAATATTAACGTTATTCGGTAACCGCTGCGTGAGCGAACCGTTAAGTTCCGCATTTGGCACGATCGTATGCAGCTTCGCCCAAAAATAATTGCGCAAGCCACGCATACGCACCGATTCTTTGCCACGCATCTTTTCCACAATCTCGACGGCTTTCCCAAACCCCACAATCGCAGGCGTATTCTCGGTGCCTGCGCGCATCCCGAATTCCTGATGTCCGCCGGTAACAATTGGTGCAACCAATTGTAAATCCGAAATCCGAAATCCGAAATCCGAAATATATTTATTAGAATTTTGAAATTGTAAATTTTGAATTTGTTTCGTGTTTCGTGCTTCGTGCTTCGAATTTCTCACATAAAGTAATCCCGCCCCCTTCGGTCCATAAATTTTATGTGCGGAAAGCGTCATCAAATCAACTCCTAATTCATCAATACGACACGGCAAATATTGAAACGCCTGAACGGCATCGGTATGAAAAATAATATTTTTATCAAAACCATGAACAATATGCGCAATCTCCTGAATGGGTTGAATGGTTCCAATCTCGTTATTCGCATATTGCACCGACACAAGCACCGTGCACTCGTTCAACGCTGCTCGAATTTTTTCAACGTCCACAATCCCCTCACGATCAACGGGAATATAAACAACTTCTACGCCATCGCGCTCCAAATCCCGCGCCGTTTCCAAAACCGATCCATGTTCGATAGAAGAAATAATAATTCTTGCATGAAAATTTTTTGATTTTTCATTCTCGTTTTTCATTCTTAGTTCTTCGTTCTTCATTGCGGCGCGCACAACGCCGCGAAGCGCAAGGTTGTTCGCCTCCGTCGCCGATCCTGTAAAAATAATCTCTTTATACGAACATCCAAGCGCGCCGGCGATTGTTTGTCGTGCACGAAAAACAGCAGCAGACGCCTCTTGCCCAAACCAATGCAATGATCCGGCATTGCCAAATTTTGTACCAAAATACGGCCGCATTGCCGCCATGACTTCCGGCGCAACCGGCGTCGTCGCTGCATAATCACAATAGATCCGTTTTTTGACACCCATCATCAATCATTCTATGCTATCTCTGTAGCAAAAATATGCAAGATCTCAAGTTCAACACATCGGTAGGAATTAAATTAACCCCCGAGCAAGTCGCAGCAGAAATTGTGCGTTTTATGAACGAAGAGCCAGAACGGGAGTATAAAATTACGCTTGGCACTGATTCGCTCAAACTCCAAGGCGCAATTGCTGATTTTGTAACCGCCATTGTCGTGCACCGCGTCGGACGCGGCGGACGATATTTTTGGCGCCGCATCGAGCTCGATAATTTCCACACGCTCCGCGATCGCATCATGCGCGAAGTATTGGTGTCGCTCGAAGTCGCCCATGAATTTATCGAAAAACTAGAAAACGAACGAAGTCGACAACGCGCACCCAAGTACGACTTCGAAATCCACGTCGATGTCGGCGAAAACGGTGCAACCAAAGTCATGATTCAAGAACTCGTCGGCATGATTCGCGCCCACAATTTTGAAGCGAAAACAAAACCAGAAAGCTACGCCGCCTCAAATGTTGCAGATAGACACGTATAGAAAGAAATTCGAAGCGCGAATATCGAAATACGAAACAAATGCAGACAATGCAAAATAAAAAATTATACGATCTCGAAGAACGAACGCTTGCATTTGCGAATCGAGTACGAACATTCATCAAGCAACTGACAAAAACAATAGCCAATATTGAAGACGGAAAACAGCTAGCGCGGTCATCGGGATCGATTGGGGCGAATTATATCGAAGCGAATGAGGCACTCAGCAAAAAAGACTTTGTCATGAGAATTAAAATTTGCAGAAAAGAAGCGAAAGAATCACGATATTGGCTACAGCTTATTGATATTACGAATAATAAAGATATGGATAACGAACGAGTATTGTTAATGAAGGAAGCAACGGAATTGATGATGATACTGAGTGCCATCATGCGAAAATCGACAGAAAATTAATTTTTATTATTTTAAAATTGTTTCGAATTTCGTGTTTCGAATTTCGAATTTAACATGATGGACACCCTCGTCATCGATATTGAAACCAAAAACACCTTCGCCGACGTTGGTGGGCAACAAAACATCGACGCGCTCGAGGCGTCGTTTGTGGGCATCTACTCATATAATAAAAACGAGTATTCGTCGTTTTTTGAGCACGAATTCAAAAAACTCGGATGCCTGCTCCAAACTGCAGGGCTCATTATTGGCTTTAGCATCAATCGATTTGACATCCCGGTGATGCGCAAATATTACGAACATGGCAACAAATTCTCAACTGGGCTCAATTTTAATATCTACGCCCTCGAGCGCTACGACCTATTGGACGAAGTCGAACAATCGATCGGTGCGCGAATTAGCCTTGATCTCCTCGCCAAAGAAAATCTAAAAATCGGCAAAACGCACCACGGCCTCGAAGCGATCAAATTTTACAAAGAAGGCAATCTTGAAGAATTAAAAAATTATTGCCTTCACGACGTAAAAATCACGAAAGAATTATACGACCTCGCAAAACGCCAAGGCCACCTTATGGTGCCGCGCAAAGACAACGGCGCCCCCACGAAAGCAGAATTAAAATTCGGTCACGTCGTCCCGTCGTCGTTATTTTAGTATTTGCGATACGTCTTCTCGTTGCGGCGCTCTATAGATAAAAGCAGAATAATATCATTATCCCGACGAAAAATAATTCGGAAATTCCCTTTGCGCACACGAAAAATATCGTGAAAGCCACGCAATTTTTTCACCTCAAAACCCATCCAGCGTAATGAGATAATTTGCGCAACAAGAAGCTCTAAAAGCGCACGCTCTCGATGATTAAATTTCGCGAGTAATTTTTTAAGCTCGGGCATTGAATTGACGGATTGCTGCCAAAACGTCACTCCCGAGAACGCCGCGCTTATTGACGCGGGTAAAATCGACAACAGTTTCCCAACGCTCACGATCGTCGCTCTGTGGAGAAGAAATAACAAACACGGGCTTTGTACGCCGCACCACGATAAATGATTTCCCCTTACGAACTTCAGCAATATATGCGTCCATATTGACGCGAAGATCCTTGAGGCCAACAATACGATTATTCATACTAAAAAGTTTACCGGAAGATTAACTTCTGTCAATAGTTTCCAACCCTCGATGACTAATTACTAGTTACTAATCCCTAGTTCCTGGTAGAATAATGATATGCCGAAAAGGAAAACAAAAAAATGGATGGACGACGACAAGGCAAAAGCGTCGCCCCTCATCGATCCCGACACTAAAAAAAGCGTTGTCGCAGTACTGCTCGTCGGCATCACAATTGTAATGCTGCTTGCAGGATTCGCGAAGGCTGGTCCCGCAGGCGAATTATTCTACGACACCTTCTTCTATCTCTTCGGTTGGGGATACTATTTATTCCCAATGATTGCGCTGCTTGTTGCGGGGACGCTATTTCTCGCGCAATCAGGAATATTTTTACTGAGCACCGTACTCGGCGCAACCGGGTTTATTATTGCTGGACTTGGACTCATTGATATCGTCTTCTCCGACCAAGCGGGGTTAATTGGGGGGCTCGTTGGTACAATCGAGTCACCATTTGGTCACATCGCCGGGATCATCCTCGCCATCTGCGCTGCAATTGCCTCGCTTCTCATAGCGCTCAACGCAAAAATAATGCTCCGCCGCCCCGCCGAAGCGAACGAAGCTGTCGAAGCTAGTGAAGCTCATGAAGCCATCGAAGCTGTCGTTGTCCACACTGCCGACGGGAAGAAAGAAACCATGATGCTCGACGCAAAGAAACAAAAGCCGAAAGCTGTCGAAGCTAGTGAAGCTCGCGAAGCTAATGAAGCTAGCGTAAAGATATCCTATAACACCACCAAATCAACGATATCCGGAACGCCGTATACGCCAAAAAACTATACCCCTCCCCCACTCTCACTATTTAAATCATCAACAGAAAAACCGACCCCTGGTGATATCCGCGCGAACGCGAATATTATCAAGCGCACGCTTGAAAGTTTTGGGATCCACGTAGAAATGGGCGAAATCAACATCGGACCAAAGGTGACGCGCTATACACTAAAACCCGCGGAAGGCATCAAACTCTCGCGACTCACGGCATTAAACCAAGACCTTTCGCTCGCGCTCGCCGCGCACCCCATTCGCATCGAAGCGCCAATTCCGGGAAAATCACTCGTCGGAGTCGAGGTGCCGAATAAATCAGCTGCCATCGTGCGCCTCGGCACGCTCTTGGGGCTCCAAGATTTTGCAAAAATGGGGCCGCTCACCTTTGTACTCGGTCGCGATGTGACCGGTGAACCAATTTATACCGATATCGAAAAAATGCCGCACTTATTAATCGCTGGGGCGACTGGATCCGGGAAAAGCGTCGCGATTCACGCAATGATCATCTCGCTCTTATATCGCAACTCACCCGACACGTTGAAATTCATCATGATTGACCCAAAACGCGTGGAGCTTTCTATATATAACGGCATCGCACATCTGATCGCGCCGGTCGTAACCGAAGGAAAAAAATCCATCAGCGTGTTCCGATGGGCAATTTCAGAAATGGAACGCCGCTACGAAGTCTTGCAGGGCGCAGGAGTTCGCGATATTAAAAGCTATAACAAAGGCGACAAGGAACCACTCCCTTATATCGTGATCGTTATCGACGAACTTGCCGACCTCATGGCGGCGTATGGTCGCGAAATCGAAACGTCGATCGTGCGCTTGGCGCAAATGGCGCGCGCAACCGGGATCCACCTCATTCTGTCCACGCAACGCCCATCGGTCGAAGTCATCACCGGTCTTATCAAAGCCAACATCACCGCTCGCGTCGCGCTCCAAGTAGCGAGCCAAATTGATTCGCGCACGATCCTTGATATGGCAGGCGCCGAAAAACTCTTAGGGGGCGGCGACATGCTCTTTGTCTCATCAGAATTTTCGAAACCGAAACGTATTCAGGGAGCCTACATCAGCGAAGAAGAAATTCGCGAAGTTTCAGAATTTAATATGGAAAATAACACGACCC
>CAYICF010000017.1:5185-9837 GCA_964361805.1 uncultured Candidatus Saccharibacteria bacterium | reverse complement strand
CCAAACGTAGACCGCGCCCCTACATCACCGAATAATAAATTCGCCAATTTACATATTTTATTATGCAAAAAAACACGACCGTACCCGAAGATACTGCTGCAGCAACCGCAACGCTCGATGCAATCACGAGAGACGACAATCGCATCCAAATCGAAAATCCGATGAAAGGCAGCATGAGTTTTGACGACGTCCCATCCGACGATGGCGACGAACTCTACGACGATGCGGTACAAGTGGTGGTAGAAGCAAAAAAGGCATCAGCATCACTCTTGCAACGTCGACTGAAGGTGGGATACGCGCGCGCTGCGAGACTTCTGGACATTATGGAAGAAAAAAGCGTGATTGGCCCTGGTGATGGCGCAAAGCCGCGTGAAGTATTTTTGGAAAACACAAAGCCAGCTATCACGCCAGCATCATTCCAAAGCGATTCCCAAAACGACGCTAGACAAGACGACGAAAACAGTACAATTTAGCTTGCGCGTTCTGTCTCTAGTTACTAGTATCTAGTTACTAGCACGCTAGAGTTATGGAAGAACCCCGACGATTTTATGAAATCCTACGCGACGCCATGGACGCGCGTGATTATAATTGCGAAAAACTAGCCTCAACGACTGGAGTTGCCGAGCAATTCATTCGCGCACTGGTCGGAAATGAACCACACAATGTTCCTCCAAGCACCTATGCGCGCGGCTACATCAACAAAATCGCAAAAACGCTCGACGTGAAGCAGGAAGAACTCTGGGAGCCGTATGTGCGCGAATATCATCCCAAAAGCTCAGGCGCGCTCGATCTGATGCCGCAAAATCGATTCGCAATCGCCGCGATTGATAAACGCGTCTTTGTTGGGGTAACGATTGGGATATTGCTCGTCATCTATGCCACAACAAACTTCAATCGGTTACGAGGCATTCCTCGCCTCACCATGGTGAACCCTCAAGAATCGCTCGCAACAAGCAAAGAGCCATCAATCGTCATTAAAGGAGCGCTTGAAAATCCAAACGACGCGCTCACCATCAACGAGAATGGCGTTGCGGTGGGGTCGGATGGTTTTTTTGAGCACGAAGCCGCTCTTGATCCAGGAGCGAACATCTTCGTTATCACCGCAAAACGATTCCTCGGACGCGAGACAAGCGGAACAATACAAATAAATTACGACCCTCCAGAGCCAACAGCGTCTCCCCCTCCTCGCGCCACCTCGACAGTCCGCTCTCTGTAGCCTATCACCTAAAACCTAACCCCTAAAACCTATTCCTATGCCACAAAAAGAATCTGAATCAAATCAAGACATCGAAAAATTGCTCTCCGCGCTCCAGGAAAAATTCGGCGAAGGATCGATCATGAAGCTCGGCGACGTTCCGAAGGTTGACGTTAAATGCATCCCCACGGGATCATTTTCGCTTGATCTCGCGCTCGGCGTGGGCGGCTTACCACAAGGGCGCATCGTTGAAATTTTCGGCCCCGAAAGTTCGGGAAAAACGACGCTTGCGCTAAATGTCGTCGCGCAAGCACAAAAAAAGGGTGGCCGCGCCGCCTTCATCGACGCCGAGCACGCCATGGATCCTGAATATGCCGCAAAACTTGGCGTCAAAGTGAACGATCTACTCATTTCACAGCCCGATAATGGCGAAGAAGCGCTCAATATTCTTGAAAGTCTCGTGCGATCATCACTCATCGATGTCGTTGTCGTCGACTCAGTCGCCGCGCTGACCCCACGCGTCGAAATCGAAGGCGAAATGGGGCAGCAGTTTATGGGACTGCAAGCACGCATGATGTCCCAAGCGCTTCGCAAACTCACTGCAATCTCAGCGAAATCAAAAACGCTGGTGATTTTCATCAATCAATTGCGCGAAAAAATCGGCATTATGTTCGGCAACCCTGAAACGACGCCCGGTGGCCGCGCACTCAAATTTTACTCATCAGTCCGTATCGATGTACGCCGCACCGCACAAATTAAAAAAGGTGAAGTGGTCGTTGGCAATCGCGTGCACGCAAAAGTCGTAAAAAACAAAGTCGCCCCGCCATTTCGTGTTGCCGAATTCGACATCATGTACGGCGAGGGCATCTCCTACGAAAGCGACGTGCTCGTCGCCGCAATGAAATACGGCACAGTTGTTAAAACTGGCAATACATATTCATTTGAAGGACAAAAACTTGGCGTCGGAATGGAGGCCGCAAAAGCAAAACTCAAAGAAGACAAAAAGATCATAGCCGAAATCGTGAAAAAAGCGACGGCCGCAAGCAAAGAAACTCCCGCCATAATCGTCGAGCCAGAGAAAGAAGACAAGTAACCAATCTAACGACTTCGGAAGTCGTTAGATTGCAGATAAAAATTTCTAAATAATTCGGCAATGAGTATCGGCCCTGTTCCTCCCGGGGTTGGCGTCACGACGCCTCCGGCGGCATCAATCGATTTCCAATCGGCATCTGCGGGGTAGCCAAAATCAATCACAATCGCACCCGGTGTAATCATTGTTCCAGTCACAAGAGCTGGTTTTCCAACGCCAGTCACAATAATGTCAGCGACACAAAGCGCTGCTTGACGCTCCTCATCTGTTGACGAGCTTCGAAGTACCGTCACATGCTTCACACGACCTTCAAGCCAGTGCGCAACCGGCTGTCCCACGAGGGGCCCAGCGCCAACAATAGTTGCTTGTTTTTTTTGGAGATCTTGGACGTGCAGTTCGTCAAGAATCGTACGAACTGTTGCTGCGGCAGGAGGAAGCCCCAAACTGCCAAACGATAAACCTTCTGGATCCTTAGACGGCGGAACTGCATTGAGCACTGCGCGCGCGTCAATATGACGCGAAAGCGGTAGTTCGATAATGACCGCGCCGACTGCCGGATCGTCAGAAAATGTCTTCACTGCACGACAAAGTTCGTCGGTAGTCGATCGAGAAGAAAAAGTTTGAAGCTCAAACAGAACGCCAAGCTCCGCAGCAAACTTCCCTTTTAAACGCAAAAAACGCGCAAGCGCCGGATCGTCGCTTGCGACCACCGCAATCATCTTCTTATCGGGTGTCGGCTGCGCGCGGAGCTCATCAAAAATCGTCCGCGCAATTCGCTTCCCATCAATTAACATAGAGACAAGTATATTGCAAAATTAAAAAAAAGCGAGCTCGCTCTGTTCCCTGTAACCTATAACCTGTCCCCTATCTATACGGCAACGGGAACCGTTTGCATAAAATCGAAACATCTTTTGCGATACGCTTCGGATCCTCGTGCGCCACAAACAATCGCTCAAAGAACGAAGCGATCATTTTCATCTCGCGCTCTTTCATGCCGCGAGTTGTGACCGATGGCGTTCCGATGCGTACACCGGATGGCCGAAATGGCTTATCATCTCCAGGAAGCGAATTGCGATTCGCAGTAATGCCCGCTGCTTCAAGCCGCTCTTCGGCAACACGACCGTCGATCCCAAACGGACGAACATCGAGCAGCATCAAATGCGTATCAGTGCCGCCAGTTGAAAGCACGAACTTGCGTGCCAAAAATTCTGCAGCAAGCGCCTTCGCGTTTTTCACGACTTGTCCAGCATATTTTCGAAAGTTCGGGGAGAGCGCTTCCCAAAAAGCAACCGCTTTTGCCGCGGTCACATTATTATGTGGACCACCTTGCATACCCGGAAACACGGCTTTATCGATCACTGCAGCAATATCAACGCCACGACGTTTTGCGACTGCGGAGCGACGATTGGCAAAAATCACTGCGCCACGTGGGCCACGCATAGTCTTATGCGTCGTGGTCATCACAACGTCAGCAAAGGGAAACGGCGATGGATGGACGCCGCCGACAACAAGTCCGGCGATATGAGAAATATCTGCCATAAGATAAGCGCCAACCGTGTCGGCGATTTTTCGAAAGCGAGCAAAATCGACACACCGAGGATACGCAGTAAAACCACAAACAATCAACGCTGGTTTTACTTCGCGCGCAAGTTGTTCGATGGCGTCATAGTCGAGTAGACCAGAATGAGCAACACCATATTGTGCTGTACGCCAAAACTTTCCGGACGCTGAGACTGCGTGCCCATGGGTAAGATGGCCGCCAGCAGCAAGCTGCATACCCATAATAGTTTCCCCTTGTGGAACAAGCGCGAGATAAATCTCGATATTCGCTGGCGAACCAGAATATGGTTGAACGTTCACGTGCCAATCATCAACATCAAGCCCAAACGCACGACACGCTCGTTCAATAGCAAGAAGTTCGATCTCGTCATACAACTCATTGCCGGGATAATAGCGGCGGTTCGGATACCCCTCGGAATATTTATTAGTAAGAGGTGATCCGAGCACCGCAAGCACGTCTAGCGAAACATAGTTCTCTGAAGCAATCAGATCAATCGTCGATTGTTGACGTCGAACTTCGCGCGCGAGCAACGCTTGCAGTGTGCGATCTTTAATCATAAAACTACTTTCACTATACCCGAAAAAATAGAAAAGGGTAGGTGGTGCTCAACACAACGAAATAACGCACACTCAAATTTCGCTCAACCTATATGAGCTTTCGAATAATTTTCGCTACTTTCTCCGGGTCATGACGCAGAAAGCCGCGATCGCGCAATAAATCCGCGCGCACAACGCGCGTGTCTGGCAATGAACGAGTCAAGTCTGCGCGCACCACTGTCGCGCCTTCTTTTGCATACGGCTGAAATC
>CAYICF010000017.1:0-5175 GCA_964361805.1 uncultured Candidatus Saccharibacteria bacterium | reverse complement strand
CTTTTTCGTATTCATGAGCACGGTATCAATAACGCCATCGCCAAGATACGACCGAAGGACGCGTAAAAAATCAGATGCGGCAAAATTATTCGTTTCTCCGCCTTTGGTCATCAAATTGGTGATGTAAATGACGTGCGCAGAGGTCCGCTGTAATGCTTCGGGAATCCCCGGAATAAGAAAATGTGGCAAGATGCTTGTATAAAAACCGCCCGGACCAATAATCACCGCATCTGCGCTCGCAATAATTTCGAGCGCGCGAGGATTCGCCGTTGCGGCAGGCTCAAGCCAGATGCGAGTAATTGTGCGCCGATGGTCATATTGCGGAACATCCACGTTTGTTTCGCCGCGAACAATATCGCCGTTATCAAGCTCAGCCAAAAGCCGCGCGTCATCAAGTGTCACGGGAATAACAGCGCCCCGTACACCTAAAATCCTCCCGGCTTCAAAGATGGCAGATTGAAAATCGCCAGTAATGCGTTCCAAGGCCGTCAACATCAAATTGCCAAAGCTGTGTCCCTTGAGGCGGCTCTTTGGTTCCGAAAAACGGTAGCCGAACAATCGTGCGAGCATCGCGTTATCAGCGCGCGAAAGCGCAATAAGCGCCTGGCGAACATCGCCTGGCGGCAAAATGCCGAACTCTTCACGAAGCTTACCCGATGATCCACCATCGTCTGCCATCGTGACGATCGCAGACAAATCACTGAAATATTTCTTGAGCCCAGAAAGCACGGAAAAAACACCGGTCCCGCCACCGATAACCACAATTTTTTTATCGCTCAAATTGATTTTCGACATAAAAAGACGCTTCAGAATATAACTCGAAAATGACGAATTCGGCTTCGCGGCTAAAACACAAATGACATAGAAAGCACGGTACTGAGGAGCACCATCACCACAAACACGACGGTAAAAAAACGAAGTATTTTTTTAGACATAGAATAATCATCCCTGCGCAGCACGCCTCAGTCGATCCATAAGCGCCGCTCCAATCCCGACCTCTAGGAATCGTTCTGCGATAATGCGATCTACGTCCATGGTATCAAATTCGCGCAATGCTGCAAAGAGGCGTCGCGCGCACGCACGAAGGTTACGACGCGAACCAAGCGCCACGACCGCAGCAGCGCCCCGATAGCGAGGAGCATATTCGTTCGTCGCAAGAACCCCAACACGCTCAGCGCGATGTGCGTCGATATACTGTTGAATCTCAGAAACCATGTCGTCCCCATTGTGAGACATTGTGAGCATGAGTGGGGCACGAGGCGCATAGTGTCGATATCGGGTTCCTGGCGATTTATGTGAAGTAGTATGGGTTGCAACGACGATAGTTGGAACAACGCGCCGCAACGTCTCATACGTGATACCTCCTTGTCGCAAAATCGTTGGAGGATCAGCTGTGCAATCAACAACCGTTGACTCGACGCCAACGCGCGTTCGACCACCATCGAGCACAAATGGCACTCGATCGCCAAAATCATGGGCCACATGCGCTGCGGTTGTCGGACTCGGTTTTCCAGAAATATTCGCCGATGGCGCAGCAATAGGAACGCCAGCAGCACGAATGAATGCGCGCGCAATCAGATGATCGGGCACACGCACCGCAACCGTATCAAGGCCGCCTGTCACAACGAGCGGAATATCGGGATGTCGAGGAAGAACCAACGTCAGCGGGCCCGGCCAAAATACGCGCGCAAGCTTGCGCGCAATCGAGGGTACGCTGCGCGCAACACGACCGATGTCACGAATCGAAGCAAGATGCACAATCACCGGATTATCCATTGGTCGTCCCTTGACTTCAAAAATTTTTGCGACCGCAGCCGAATTAAATGCATTTGCGCCAAGTCCATAAACAGTTTCAGTTGGAAACGCAACAAGGCCACCACTCTGGAGAATGTGAGCGGCTTCATAAACACGAGACCGAATAATTGAAGAAAGCATAATGGACGCTTGAGAAGCAGACTTTCAAAAATGCTATTTGATTCCAAAATAGATGAGATGCGAGGCAGAAACGAGCACCGAGTGAGCCGTACGTAGTGGTACGGCGAACGAGAAGCGGAGTTTCTAACAAAGCAGCTCGCTATTTTTGAATCAAATATCCTACTCCCTAGTTCGCACATGATAGTACCAATATAACCCAACACCAGCAAGCACGAGTCCAATCAAAACATATTCTTCAATGGCCGCAAACTGATCAGCGTAATAGATATATGATCTGCCCGCAGCCCAACCAGCAAGCGCTGCGCCACTTGCGCGCACGAGCGTTCCTAAAAACGTATACAGTGTAAATTCTTTCCACGGCAGCCGAATAAGTCCACAAAAAACAGTAACAACCGAAAGCGGAAAGATGGGTAGCGCGCGCGCGAGGAATAAAATCACTTCGTCGCTGTACCCCGCAGTGAATCGCTGTTCCATCTGTTCAATCGCGCCCCACGTCACACCGATATACTTTCCCCAACGGTCAATCATTGCTTTCCCGCCAACATAGACAATCCAATAAATCACGAGCGCTCCTAACGTGACACCTGCCGCAGCAGGAAGCCCAACACGCATCACCGCATCAGCAAAAACGTCGCCGAACGTCGCACGCTGGGGAAGCAACAAAAATCCGGCGCCCATAAACACGAGCGCAGAAGGCACCACGAATAAGACATCTTCAAGAATACCGACAACAAATACCGCGAGAATGCCGTACGCTTGAACAAATTGTTCGAAAAAATGAATCATCGCTCGAAGATAAATCAAGTATAAAACAAATTGCCCCCGCAACGCGAGGGCAATTTGTACAGAGGAAGAAACCTCTACTTAGGAGCAGAAGAACACTTACAAGGATCCTGATGGCATGTTCCGCAAGGAGCCATAATGTTTAATTAATCAAGCGACTTTACTTCCGGCCTTTGGGGTAGTATAGCACAAATACAAGCGAAGTATGCAAGCTACTTAAGCGCTTGTTCCACGATCTCTCGAACTGACGCAAATGGCAACGCTCCAGCGATTGGATACTTTTTCCCGTCACGCCCAATCACGACGCTAAACGGCGTTCCTTCGCCGCCAGCAGCAACGGCGTTCTTATAATCCACCTCAACGCGCGCCGCAGCCTTACCGCTTTCAAGGTAGTCAACAAACTGTGCGACGTCGAGCCCAACGTATGCGGCAATCTTTGGAAGCTCGGCAAAATCAAGTCCGTTGTTGGACGGGGTAATATCCATCATTCGATTTAAATAAGCCCAAAATTTTTCGTTACCTCCCAAAAATCCAGCAGCAAGAATGGCTTCGGATTCCTTTCGTGCCTTCGAATGCAATGAGTCAAGTGGGAAAAACCGATGTGCCCACACCACCTTACCTTTATATTCGGCTGCAATTTGCTGCAGCGTACCGTGAAACCGCTTACAAAATGGACACTCAGGATCGGAATATTCAATAATCTGCACGGGTGCATTGCGATTGCCGAACACAAAATCATCCGCCCCTAAAGTCCGTACTTGATCAATCGCTTGATCCGAACCGCCAATGGTATCTTTGACCAACGCAAGACCATTATTCGACTGTCGACCGACGGCATAAATTACGGAAAGCCCGATAAAAATACCCGCAAGGAGCACTGCGACAGGAACACTAAGAAATCCCGAAGATTTATTCATATGTAACACAATATAGCAAAAAAATGAGGTGTCGGCAAGTAGCCGAACGCCTCAAAGTCGTTGCAGTGTTCGCTCGAGCAAAGCGGGATCACCAGCAAAATGTTCAGCGAGCAACTGACGAACCTCTGCAATGCTATACGAAGGCTTGTACGGTCGACCAGAGAGCAACGCATCGATAGTATCCGCAATTGCAACAATCTGCTGAAGCAGCACGAGGCCGGAAGCGGCTTCTCGAGGATGCGCAGCGTGCGTACGCGGATACGGATCGTGACTTTTCCACTCATGATGTGCAACCACGATTTCGCGTACGCCGTTGAATTCCGTGGCTGCAAGCAGGTCAAATCCGAAGCGTGGATGTTGAATGATGAGTTGACGCTCAGCTTCGGTAAGCGCCGCACGCTTATCAAGAATCGTGAGTGGCACTTGTAGTTTGCCAATGTCGTGGAGGAGCGCCGCCTGTGCAACAAGCGCAACGTCGTTCGACGGGAGACAACATTCAAGCGCAAGGTCGGTGGCGAAATCCGCAACGCGTACGGAGTGTGAAAGCGTGTCGCCGTGGTGCCGCAAAAGTCGAACAAGTAATTTCGCAATCGAAGAACGTGCCGCGCATTCACTCACGATTGTGCACGCACACTGCTGATCGAGAAAACGAGGCATGACACGCGCTCCTATTGCGATTCCGGAACAGCGATGTTGACCACCGACGGAAGGCCGCACCGCTTCAAAAACTCTTCTCCAACATGCGTCGCAAGCGAGTTATATGCCGTCGCGTTCTGCAACATGGCGAGTTGCAAATGCAAAGATTGTGCAAACAAATCGTCATAATCGCAGAGCAGTGCGCGCCGGTCACGCCCGAGCTCGCGAATACGCCCCATGTCTTTGAGCAGCGTCTTGAAATTTCCCTGCTGCACATCAAGCTCTTCAAGAATCTTCACGAGGGTATCTGAAACCTCGACATTATACGCGACAGTCGCCACATCAAGTGCCTCCGCGGCAACAGCATGCGCAGCGCTCGATTGCGCATTCGCTGCACGCGCAGCAGTCGTCGCAACACGCACTTCGTCGCGGATGTCGGCGATCGATTGGCCGAGCTCGCGCACCTCGGTTCTCACCGGATGAACGATACGCGCGGTCATCGCGGGCGTTTCCAAAAGCGTTTCGCGCAACGCCGTCGTTTCTTGCTCAAGCGCAACAACGCGCTCATGAAGACGGGGCAACACAATGGTCACGATCCGCGTCTCGCGCCGCACGCGCTCTGCATATTGTGTAGCATCATGCGCGAGGCCAAGCGCGGTGCCAGCGTCGCTTCTCACCGCAGACATCTCTCGATACATCGCCCACGAAAAGCCGAGCGTTGCGAGCACAAAAAGCACCACGCAAACCGCAATAACACGCTGGCTCATGACGCAGCACCTCAATCACTTCCGAACGAAAAACCACTACACCAGTAGAGTACAAAAATCTTACAAAAGAAACTAGTGGGTACCCAACGGGATTCGAACCCGTGATGAGAGTTCCACAAACTCTAGTGTTACCGCTA
>CAYICF010000016.1:6670-9973 GCA_964361805.1 uncultured Candidatus Saccharibacteria bacterium | reverse complement strand
TTACGACAAGAACAAGAGTGCGCCCTGTGCGCGCAGCCCTGCGACGCGATCAAAGCGCTCGATCAATATACGGAATAATGCATATGACTCATTTGCTTTATAAATCGCTTCATCAATTAAAGTAAAATCCGCGGTCACGTCTGGGGCACGCGACGATTTTCCCAACGCACGATCAGCGTAGTATTGCTGGAATGATCGAAAAAGTCGCGAACGGAGTCGGAAATACGACAACATGTGGTCGTTACCCGAGCCAAGATGTACCATCGCCGCAAGCGCCTGCTCGCGAAGCGTTTGATCAGTCGTGCGCTGCGTTTCAACAATCAGATCACGTGTTGATGTAACAAGCGATTCAACCATCGCCACAACACGGGCATGCTCGCCAACCACATCGGTCATAAATTGCAGCCCTTCGCCCCACGCACGGCGCCGATCAATATCAGCGAGACGCGATAAGTCAACGTCGGGAACAGATGAAAGCTGCTGGAGCAGCGCGGCAACGTTATTGCGTCGCTCGACAAAAGAAGAATTGATGGTAGTAATTCTGTTTGTTGACCGCACAAGAAAAAATCCGTATATAAAAAACCCCGCAACGATCACAAAAATAAGTGCGATAAAAAATTTGCGCCGACTCATACCATAAATTATAACATAAGAGAATGGGTGCCGCGTGAGATTCCCTCCACCACCCAAAATCAAAATAACGACGCACAAATTTCATGCGTCATTATTTTGATTGGTGCCGCGGGAGGGAATCGAACCCCCGACGCCTGCCTCTTCAGGGCAGCGCTCCACCACTGAGCTACCGCGGCATGCTTCTATCTATACTAGATGAGGCGCTTGAATTCTTCAACCATCGGAACGTCAACAGGATTTGTCCCATAATGTAGCGCCAAATGATACGCCGTCCAATCCGCAAAAAGCACAGAGGAGAATAATCGTTCGTACATCGTATCGCCGCGGAGCGCAACCGTGGTGACGGACAATCCCCGATCGCGATAAAGCCCCTCAAGCACATCCATGCGTCGAGCAATATACGACTCCTCGTCCCCGGCGCGCAAAAATAAAAAATGGAACGGCTGTGCAAGCGCAGTAGTCGTCGGAGCAACATCAAATCCAGTCATTTCATTATGATTCAATTCCGGGAATACATTTGTAAACGCTGGAATTTTTCCAGTTTCATTAAATTTAATTTTCCAAGTGTATCCCAATGGCGCGTACCGCGCCGACGCATATATGACCGGCACCGCACCGTGTAATTGTGATGCGAGTGTCTCCCCGACGCCCTCTAAGAGAGCCGGACGCAAAACGTGAACAAGCGCACGAGTTGCAGACAGCGATGCGTGGTCCCCCATCGCAGCAAGCAACGCGCGCATGCTATAACCCAACGCCATTCGTGGCTGGAGTCCCACGCTCGGAAGTGCGATGTATGGCGCGTGCGTCGTGCGGGCGCGCTCCAACAATCGCCCGCCCGTTGCGATAGCAACGACAGGGAAACCCGCAGCGCGTGCAGCATTAAATCCATGGAGCGCCTCCTCGGTATTCCCAGAATATGACGACGCAATGATCAATGTCCGCGCGCGAAGCGCGGTAGAAATATACGGCAATGCATAATCGCGATGCACAGCGATCGATCGATCGGGGTGCGCCACCTGCAAAAGACTTGCCGCAAGCGCCGAGCCACCCATGCCCAAAACCACATAGTGATCCAATCCAGATGCCAGTGGTCCATTTTCGAGACGCGGCTCATACAAAAATTGTGCAGGAAAATGTAATATTGCTTCTTTCATATCACTACTATAACCAGAAAAGGAAAACATGAGTAGCAAAATCCCACTGCGTCATTTTGCACCCGCTTCGGCTTACCGAAATGCACCTCGCTCATCACGCAAATATGCTGCCCTGTCGTGCGTTCACTCCGGGCACCCAGCATATCTGCTATTCGCTCGGGCATTTCAGGGCCGCCTCTCGCTTAGGTTGCAAAACGACGCAGTGGGATTTTACACAACGACTTAGGCAAACGTTGTTTTCCTCATTTTCATTTTCTCCCTCACCTTCTCTTGCGCGAGCTCCATCGCTACTGCGCGCGGAAATTTACGATCGCGCAAACTCTGCGAAACAATCGTCCGCACCGTATCAGTAATTTTCCGCTCCACCAACTCAAACATTCGTTTCGGATTATATCCTCGATATTCCGCATACGACGAAATCACGCCACCCGCGTTCGCGATAAAATCCGGCACCACAAAAATACCTCGATCATAGAGCTCGCGCTCGACTGCTTCTGTCATCGGAATGTTCGCACCCTCAACAATCAACTTCGCCTTGATGTGCGATTTATTGTTATCGTTGATCACGTCAGTCACCGCCGCAGGAATAAGCACATCAACCGGAAGGGTAAAAATGTCGTCATGATGAAGTTGTTGCGCCTGCGGATATTTCCCCACCGATTTCCCTTCAGATTTCAATTTGACGAGCACCGCGCCGTCAAGCCCTTTCTCGTTATATGCAGTGCCATCTTTGTCGGCAACGGCAACAATTGTTGCGCCCAATTCGCGCAAATGTTTAAACGCAAAGCTTCCGACGTTGCCAAAGCCTTCAATCGCCACGCGCGCTTTTGACAAATCCATACCCAAAAGTTCAGCCGCGACGGAGGTCGCGCGCGACACGCCAAATCCTGTACTCCCAAATTCATGGGGAATCCCACACTTTTCTCCTTTTTTGCCAAAAACATCCATACAATAATTCGCCGGCTTCCCAGTGACCGATTTCCAATTACCGTGCGCCTCCGCAAACCATTGCATCTCCCGCTCGCCAGTATTCACATCTGGTCCACCAATATATTTTTTAGGTATGAGCGGCTTCAATGCTCGCGCAAAACTCTGGATAACCGCTCGCTTCTCGCTCTCGGAGCCGCCACGCCAGATAATTCCAGATTTCGCTCCGCCGAACGGTATCCCCGCCATCGCATTCTTCCACGTCATCGTGCGCGCAAGCCGAAACACTTCGTGAGCCGATACGTCTGGCGTCATTCGCATACCGCCCTTGCCCGGCCCAAGGGCGGTATTATCAATCACCAAAAAACCCTCCATATCCAACGCAGGGTCAGTCACGCGCACCACGTACTCCGGCCCAAACTCATCACGCAAAATTTCCATATATACCAAGAATACACTTTACGTTTTGCGTTTCAAGTTCTACTCTTCACGATATGAGCGCGCGAAAAGGAACTTGCATCGACTGCGAACCCGCACCGACGATCCACATCATGGAAAAATGCGGCGCGATCATGAAAACATGCATTGA
>CAYICF010000016.1:0-6570 GCA_964361805.1 uncultured Candidatus Saccharibacteria bacterium | reverse complement strand
GCCAAAGGCGGCGTTGGCCGCACATGGGAAGAAGTCAAAAAAATATTCCATTCGCTCCCCAGTCCCGTGATCACCAAACCACACATCGGCTCTCGCGGCAGACACACCACGACACGCATCGCAACCGAGAATGAACTGCGCGTTGGATTTGAAAAAGCAAAAAAACTTTCTCCGTGGATTATTGTGGAACAAGAATTTTTAGGCACGCTCTATCGCGTATTACTCATTGATGGATCTGTCGTCGCGGTGCTCCGCCGCGACCGCGCCCACGTCGTCGGCGATGGCCTACGCACGGTCCGCGCGCTGGTCGACAAAGAAAATCAAAACCCCCGCCGCGACAGCAGCGAATTCTGTAAACTTGCGACCGATGATGCAGCGACACACGAACTTGCGCGGCAAAACTTCACTTGGGAAAGCGTCCCTAAAATGAACGAAGTGGTATATCTGAGCCGCAAGCCGAGCCGTTCCGTCGGCGGCTCGACTATCGACGTGCGAGACGTCGTACATCCAGAAAACATCAAACTCTTTGAACATATCGCGCGCACAGTGAATGATCCGCTGATCGGCGTCGATTTTTTCATCAGCGACATAGCAAAGCCATGGAATATGCAGGAATGCGCCGGCGTCATCGAATGCAATAGTCTTCCCTTCATCGACCTGCACCATTATCCGCTCTATGGACCCATCCGCGACGCCGCCGGTGCCCTCTGGGACGCGGTGCTTAAAAAAACTTGACGACATAATACAATCTGTTAATATAGAGACTAATGGTAGAGTTCGCATGAATTGCGAGCCCGCTACTTGTCGAACGAAAACCTCTGCGGAACAGAGGCTTTTGTTTTATAAAAACGGATGCTACGATTCTCCTGTGGATCCGGGCCTGTAGTTTATGGAGTAAAATTCTACCATCGACAAGTAGCGAAGCGAGTGCAAATCTCGCCGGGTCCACGCACCGGGGCGTAGTATAACGGCAGTACGCATGCTTTGGGAGTATGTAGTCCGGGTTCGATTCCCGGCGCCCCGACAGTGTTATGACGAAGCCGCGTCAACTCATCATCAATCGCAACGAAATTCTCCAAGGCCCATCGCCTCGCTGTCTTACCGTACTCCGTGCGTGCAAAAAAGAAACGTTGTGCCGTTACGAAGAAGGGAGCTACGCCTCCCGTCTTGTGCCGCATCTTTCAAAAAAATTTAAGCTTCCCGAAAAACAAATTATCGTAAGCTACGGTGCAGAAGATTTTCTCCGCTTCGCATTCAATCAATTGCGGGCTGGCGACGCGATCCTCACGAGCGATCCGTGCTATGGCTATTACAAAAACTATGCGACATTCCGCGGACTGCAGCTCATCACATTTCACATAAAAGAAAGCCGCAACGCGTTCGCATTCGACGTCAAAAACTGCCTACAACAATGCGCAAAAAAGAAGCCCAAACTTGTCATCATCGCCTCGCCCAATAATCCCACTGGCAATTGTCTCAGTGCAAACGACGCAAAAAAAATATTAAACGCCACCGACAAAAAAACGCTCGTGATTCTCGACGAAGCGTACGAAGGATTTCACAACGCATACGACGAGCGCGCATTGCTCGCGCTGCTCGCACAGCATTCCAATCTGGTACTCCTCCGCACGTTTTCTAAACGCTATGCTCTCGCGGGTCTCCGCATCGGCTATGCGCTCTGTGGCGAAAACGTAAAAACAATGCTCAATTATCAAGCGCCGTATCTCGGCATGAGCCGCCTCATCGAAGACGTCGGCCTCGCCGCGCTTGCATCAACAAAATATTACGACAAAATCCGCCGCGAAATCATGAAAACCCGCGACGAATTGATCAAAAAAATAAACACGCTAAAACATTTCCACGCTTTCGCATCACATGCGAACTTCGTCGCCATCCGCGTCGACCAGTTGACAATAAAAACTGTGGAAAAGTTGTTAGCAAAAATTCCTGTGCTCCCAGCAAAATTCGTTTCCCCCGAACTGCTCCGCGTCTCAATCGGCCTCCCCGCCCACATGCACGCCTTCGCAGAAGCGCTCATGCGCCTCTCGAATCCCGAACAACAAAAAACGTATCATAACTCACGATCGTGAGTTATGATATTTGTCGTAACGTACCGTATTTAGTAATACCGAGTATTTCCACATGATCTAAAATCTTGAAACGCCGCAGGTCCGCAAAAAATGCTTCGGGAATTTTTATTTTTCCAATCCAAACACTTTTCTGCAACATGCGGAACGATAAATTTTTAAGCGCGCTTCGCAACCAATCACGCTTGTGTCGATCGCGCTCGGGAATGTCGAACGTAACAATGGTCAGCATGGGGGAAGATTCCTTGGCGTAATGCGGAGATCGCGGCAAGTCACCCTCGCCAAGACGCTGACGAAGCTTTGCTAATTGAGCAATTCCCTTGCGCGTTAATACAAACGGCCACGATTCCTGCGCACGCGAAACCACCACGAGACCGTCACGTTGCAGCCGAGAAAGTAAATTTTGATAATAGCGCGCATCGCGTTCTTTGTCGGCGCCCTTGTTGACAATGTCACGAATCAACTGCGCCAGCTGCCGCGCCGCAGCGCCGCGCTGTCCGACAAAAAAGGGTTCAACCGCAATTCCAACAAACGCCTCAGCGCCATACTGCAACGCCTCTAACGCTTTCATAAGAATAATTCCGCGCATACTTCCATCGTACCATAACTCACGATCGTGAGTTATGGTACGATGGCGAAAAAAAGCAAGAACGAAAAATATGGCGACGCAAAGGGCGCTCAAAGAAGAATCGCAGGAGCACATTCCGACAAAAAAGACCGGCGGAAAAGGCAATACGATATACTTATCGTATATGCGTGCGCGAAAAACAACACGGCTAAAGTTAAAAAAAATACGCTGGCGTGTCAATTGGCTGCGGGTGGCAAAGATGCTCGGGGGGAGTTTGGCAGGCATTGTATTGATTGGGCTTGCGATTGTGATTGCGCCCGCAAACATTCCTGGAGTCCGTGCGCTAAAACAGCTTGCGGCGACAACGCTTATTTCAGTAACAATTCTTGAACCAACGCCAACAGTCACGAACGTTTCGCCAAGAGAAAGCACCGTAGGAACAACACTCGTACTCGTTGGAGCAGGAACGAATTTTGGCTGGGACTATGGAAGCATAGTGGACCCGTGGTTCATGCCGTTCATCGACAACGTCGTACTCGTGCGCCACGGCGGCACCGAGCAAATCATCGCAAGCAGCGTCAGCGTCACTGACACAACACACTTGACTGCAACATTTACCATTCCGAATGCGACAATCGGGGGGCATTGGTGGGACGCGAAAGCAATCTCGGACGAAAAAAATAACATTTTGGGCATACTCGAAAACGCAATCTACATCATCGGACGTAACGAAGTTCGTACCGCTGCAAGCGGAGGAGGAAGCGGCGGAGGAATCACCTACGGCCTTGCGACTGGAAACCATATAGCGCCAACAGACGAAGAACGTTATGCCATAATTGTCGTCGACCACGCCAGCCACCAAACACTTGCGCGCGCAATCAATGCCAGTAACGGGCATCGTATGAATATCATCATCGAGCTTCCGGCAGGGACGGTGCCACAAAATACCAAATTCGTCATCGCCGAAGCACCGCCGGCAGCACATCTGTTTCCCACGCTACCAACTATTACGCTTCTCGGCGCAATTGTGAATATCGAGGCAACACACAACGGCGCTGCGGTGACGTCGTTCTCCAATACGTTTCAAGTCACATTCAACATGCCGGAATTCGTCAGCATGAGCACCGCTGAACGCAAAAACTACGGCGTCTTTTATCTCGACGAACGCCAAGCAGCCTGGGTTCGAGTCGCAACGGCCGCAAACACACAAGGGATTGTTGCAGAATTAAACCACCTCACAAAATTTGCGGTGTTCAAAGTCCCGCGATCGCTCGCAATCATTCCAGTCATTGGCCAACCGATAAAATTCGCCCGCAATCTCACGCTAGGGGCAAAGGGCGACGACGTCACGCAACTGCAAAAAATACTCACAAACGAAAAGGTATATTCCGGCCCGATTACTGGATATTTCGGATTATTGACGCGGGCAGGGGTCAAAAAATATCAGGAAAAATATAGCATCACTCCACGCAGCGGATTTGTGGGACCAAAAACGATCGCGGTATTAAATGCAATTCCCACAACCGCCGTCGCCCCAACAACAAAAGACGCATCGGCAATACAACAATCAGCGACAACACAGAACGCCAATGCGGCGAGCACGCTTGAAAAGATTAAGGAGTTACTGCAAAAACTGCTCGGCCAGTAGCAATAGAGAAACGAAAACCCTCTGCTATACTAATCTCATGTACCGGATTTTTGCATTTGCACTAGCGGTTGAGTTTTTATTCGCACCTCTCGTTCTCGCCGAGGACTTGACAAGCGCAAACTTCATCATCAGAAATCCCACTGTGGATAACTCCGGCGGCTGGAATTCGAGTGCGAGCTTCCAATCACTCAATACACTCGGCCAACCGACAACTGGAGAAACAACGTCCGCAAATTTCAAAAATCAAAGTGGATTTGGATATATTCACGATCCGGTGTTCACGCTCAGCGCACCAGCAAGCATCAGCTATGCGTCAATTCCCGTAAGCACAGCGACGCAAGTTACTGCAGCGAACATCGCGGATATAAACATCATCAACACACGTGGAACAAATAACGCATGGTCGGTAACAATAAACGTTACAAACATAACAAAACGAGGGTCATCTTCAAAAATAACCGGAGACAACGATACGGTAAGCTTTACCGGAACATACACTGGAGTAACTGCGCCACACGCATACGGCAAATATACCGTCGAAATCACGACAGGCGGCGCAATAGGCGCGGCGATATTCAAATGGACTGATCCAGCAGGAACAATAATCACTGGAGTAACTACTGCATCATCGGTCTTACTCAACAACGGCATCACTGTCAATTTCGGCGCAGCAACATACATCGTCGGCGACAAGTGGATCCTCCGCGTTGATAGCGTCGGCTATACCAACCTCACGGTAACGCCTGGAGCGATCATCACAAATTATGGCAACACTAACGCCACCGCAGGATCATCCGGAACATTCAGCGGCGCAGGAATTACATCCAACGCTCGCACGCTGATAAGCGCAACCGCCGGCAACGGCGAAGGTAGCTACACGCAAACGCCGGGGCTAAGCCAATCCATACACGCAAATACGATGAGCGGAGAATTCAACGGCACGATCACGCTGACGATTTCATGAGAGCATTATACGGCATTGCTCTGGCGGCAATACTCTTCTTAACGCAACTAAACAGCGCCACTGCAAGTATTAATTTTTCTATACACCCCGCCGGAAGCGAAGAGTCGTGGTTCGTATATAATGGCGTCCAACCTGGCGCGGTCATTAATGATGCAGTCGCGATAATAAACCCATTGGACGAAAAAATAATATTGGCGCTCTATGCGCTCGATGCGTCAACGCTAAAAGATGGTGGGTTCGCGCCAGCCGCGGAAGAAACAAAACAACGCAACATAGGAGCGTGGCTGAAACTAAAAGAAAATATGATAACGCTCACAGCAAAAAGTTCGGCGGTAGTCACATTCGCGATACGCATACCAACAACCGTTGTGCCCGCGAGATACGCTGGGGTGATACTACTTGCTCGCGCTCCAGAAACTCAACCAGAAACCGACAAGACGCGAACGGCAGGAAGCAAGGTCGGCATAGCAACGCGAGTCGGAGTTCGCGTATACATCAATATTGCTGGTGCGCCAGCAGCACAAGACGACAATAAAAATTACGTGGCATCTATCGCAAAAAAATCGACTCAAAACGTAACGCAGAGAAAATCATCGCCAACGCCAAAAAAACAACACATACAGCAAACAATAAACGCCGTAATAGCGACAACAAGTACGTCTACTGCGGCAATACGAAAAGATGAAGGCGCATTGAAAAAATATCTCATTCAAATAGGTCAATTCGTCATCGACAACAAACGAAAAACGCTGTGGATTATTGGATCGGCATTGCTATTACTGCTCGCGCTCGTATGGCACAAAAGAAAACGATAGATGCGCAAGTTATTCACATCGTCTCCATATATGCAGTTGATATAATATAAATAGATAGGAGAAACATTGCGCAATTGCGCTTCTCTTATCTATCACATTATACAAAGGTCGATAAATGAAGATAAAAAAAATATGAAACTAGATACAATCAAAAAATTAGTGGCGATCTCATCATTGGTCACAATGATGCCATTCGTTGCATTGGCAGACACAACGCTGGAAAGCTTCACCCCAACCGCCGGCGCACTCTCGATCACTGATGCGGCAGATGTCGCATTTACCGCGGTTGCCGTCTCAACCGCAGACCAAGCAATTTCGGTTGCAGCCCCTGGTGTCTCAAACCTTGGCGTCACTGATACTCGCGGCACACAAGTGGGATGGAGCGTTACGGTGACCTCTACCAACATCACGAAACAGCTTGCAGACTTGGATGTCGTTGGTAACGGAATCGCAGGTGCCTTCAATGCATTCACTGGCACATACAACTG
>CAYICF010000015.1:0-10192 GCA_964361805.1 uncultured Candidatus Saccharibacteria bacterium | reverse complement strand
GGATTACTTGTCCTTGGCTGGAAATGATAATAATTTCATTATCATCGCCATAGATAATTTTACCGCTGATAATGTGGCCGGTTTTAGAAGTGATTTTGGCGGTTTTAATGCCGCTGCCGCCCCGGCCTTGGACTTTGTAAGCGCTTAAAGAGGTTTGTTTGCCATAGCCGTTAGCCATCACCGTCAGGAGGCGCGCGTCTTTATTACCCTTGCCAATAATATTGAGGCTTGAGACAGCATCGCTTCCCTTGAGGCGCAGTCCGTGTACGCCCGCTGCGGTGCGACCCATAGCGCGGATTTGCGATTCTTTAAATCGAATACCTTGGCCGTTCATGGTGGTCAAAATAATTTCGTCGCCCCCAGAAGAAAGCTCGACGCCATGAAGCTCGTCGCCTTTCTTGAGACCGATCGCGATAATGCCAGTGCGGCGCACGTTGCCAAAATCATCGAGCGAAGTTTTTTTGATGAGGCCGTGCTTGGTCGCCATCACTAAATATCCTTTATCTTCTTTGCCGTAGGCAATGAGCGCGCTAATCTTGGCGGTCGGAGGAATTTCTAGGAAATTGTGCACTGCTTTACCCTTCGACGTGCGTGAGCCTTCAGGCAATTCATAAACTTTTGTTTGAAATGCGCGACCGTCGTTGGTAAAGAACAAGATATTGTCATGTGTATTGGCGGCAATAAAATGCTGCAAGAAATCTTCTTCGGCGACGTCTGAGCCAATCAAGCCTTTGCCGCCACGGTGTTGCGTTTTAAAGGTCGACGGAAGCACGCGCTTAATATAGCCACTCTGCGACAGCGTGATAATGACCTCTTCTTCGGGAATCAAATCTTCTTCGCGGAATTCTTTGAGGCTCCCGGCAATAACGCGCGTTTTGCGCTCGTCGCCATATTGTGCCCTGAGTTCGCCAAGTTCTTTTTTAATGACGCTCAAGATTTTCGCAGGGCTTTTCAAGAGCGCTTGCAGTTCAGTGATCAAGGCCTTCTTTTCTTTCAACTCGGCATCGATCTTCTCGCGCTCAAGCGCGGCAAGTGTTTGCAGGCGCATCTCCAAAATAGCATTTGCTTGCAGCTCAGAAAATTTAAATTTTTTGATCAAATTGACGCGCGCATCATCGCGGTCGGCAGATTTTTTGATCGTTGCGATGACGGCATCGATTGCATCGAGTGCCTTGGCGAGTCCGGTCAAAATATGGGCGCGCTCTTCGGCTTTGTGCAAATCAAACTGCGCGCGTCGGCGCACAATATCGTTCCGGTGCGCAACATATGCGGCGAGCACGTCTTTGACAGACATGACCTGTGGCTGGAGCCCGTCGGCGAGCGCGATAAGATTCAAATTAAAATTTTTCTGTAAGTCGGTATATTGGTAGAGCTGATTCAAAATTTTCTGTGGAGGGGCATCGTTTTTGAGTTCGATGACAATCGACATGCCGTCTTTGTCAGATTCGTCGCGAATATCACGGATGCCTTCAATTTTTTTCTCTTGTACAAGCGCTGCCATTTTGGTAATGAGCTCGGATTTATTGACTTGATAGGGGATGGCAGTGATTTCGATATTCCACTGGTCCTTTTTATCTCCTTTGCGTTCCTTGATTTCGCATGACCCCCGCATGGTAATGCCACCACGTCCTTGGATATATGCCTCAACAATCGCTTTACGATCGTAAATAATGCCGCCGGTCGGGAAGTCCGGACCCTTGATAATGTCCATAAGGGCCGCGGCGTCTGCGTCGGGATTGTCGATCAAGTGGAGCGCGGCATCAACAACTTCGGTCAAGTTGTGCGGCGGAATATTGGTGGCCATGCCGACCGCAATACCCACGGCGCCATTGAGGAGCAGGTTCGGAAGTTTTGCGGGAAAATATTTTGGCTCCAAACGGACGGAGTCATAGTTGGGCTGCCACTCCACGGTTTCTTTATCAATATCAAGCATCAACTCCTCGGCGATTCTCGAAAGTTTTGCTTCGGTGTAACGTTCGGCTGCTGGCGGATCCCCGTCGATTGAACCAAAATTTCCCTGGCCAATGATAAGCGGATAGCGCAGTGAAAAATCTTGTGCCATGCGAGCGAGTGCGTCGTAGACGGCGGTGGTACCATGCGGGTGGTAATTACCGGTTGTATCGCCGCTAATCTTTGCGCACTTGCGAGATTTGGCGGTATGCGCAAGGCCGAGTTCGTGCATGGTATACAAAATACGGCGCTGCACCGGCTTTAAACCGTCGCGGACATCAGGGAGCGCACGCGACACAATAACGGACATCGCGTAGCTCAAATACGATTCGCGCATCTCATCGGTGATCTCCCGTTTCTGTACGTTATCCATGATAGCTTTGTACTGCACGAATATACGAATCAAGCGCAAATATACGAATTTTGATAGATGATTTCATTTGCATATTCGTGCTTGATTTGTATATTCGCGAAGTATTATTTCGGCAGCGTCCCTTTTTCAAGTGGTGCCAATATTTCCGGAATAAAATTACGATCGGCGCCACTGATATTCATTGTATTGCCGTCACCAAGGAATGTAGTTTTTAAGAGCGCGAGTCCGCGGGTAAAGCGAGCGCTGAGCGAATTGGCGACAGCACTCGCGCCAACGCGGAATGTTTCAGTAACGCCCGGAGCTTGAGAAGGAGTGGTTGCCGCGGCGAGCTGCGGAACTCCAATAGGGGCGGCAACAATAGGAAGCGCGAATTGCTCATAGCCGATCCACAGCCCGATGACCGCAAGCGAAATTGCTGTCGTCAACGTATACAGCCAAATCGTCTTTGTCGTTTCATCCGACGCGCGGATGTCCGAAATTTTGTCGTCGATATGCTTGAGAATTCTTTTCATATTGTGGGTTTCACGTTTTACGATTCACGACTTGAGCACCGTGAGCTTCGTTCCTTCCCATATAAGCTCTTTGGCCTTGATGGACAATTTTTCTTGCGGTTCGGGATGCTGGCCGATGGCTTTTTCGAACACACCAACGCCATCGCATTTGCGTTTGAGTCCTGGGATCGCATAGAACGATGGTATGACAATTTTTGGCCCCAGCTTTTTGATAAGTGTCACGGCGGCAGCGGCATCAAGGTGTGGGGCGCCGCCAACAGGGAGACACACGATGTCAGCAGTCGAGAGAGCCTCAAGGGCGTCGGCGCTGATGTCGGTTGGGGACGCAAGTCCGCCAAAAAAGGCAATTGTGATGTCTTCGGTGCGGAGCGTATATGCAATAGTTGCGCCAACCGCAACGCCGTGAATCATCATGCCCTGGATTTCGTATTCTCCGGGACCGCTCACGGTATGCACGTCGCTTAATTTTTGCGAGACGTAGGGTTTGATAATCGGGCCTGCGGTCACGAGTATAATAGAAGAAGCGAATCGAGGCGCAGTAAGGCCGAGTCCAGACTCAAAAGGGTCAATCGCAACGGTAATCCCGCGCGATTCCAATCGAAAACAACCTTCTCCGTACCAATTCAAAGTCATATACGAAGAATAGCAAAATGAGTGCCCTCGGGCAAGCATTGCTCGCAACATCGACAGAAAAATAGTATCGAATTTATAAGTGATTAAGCGATCTAACGAATGATAAATAAAAAAATCCGCTCCCAATTTGCAATTGGCAGCGGACACTAAACATTCACGCATCGACGCGATCCAAGTCATCGTGGTCTTTCGCTGTCCAGCTGAGCGTGCGATCGACTCCGCTTTGGGGATCATGGATGACCAACTCCTTGCCTTCTCGACTCCAGACCATGACTTGGTAGAGCCAATGCAGGCCTCGAGCCGAGGCTGCCTCGGCGTCGATCTCAAAGAAGCGCTGAATTTCCTCGATTTTTGCCGCCGTTGCTCCATCGAAGACCAGCGTTACTAAGATGAGTTTCTCCCGCCGTGCGCGCCGAAGATGGAAATAGGAATGTAGCGCGATGGAGAAGAGGAGGCAGGAGAAGGTAACGGAGATGATCCAGTTCGTTGCGGGCTTGGCAGCATCCATGCCTGTGAGCAGCGCCATGGTGGCAAATGTGATGTCGATAAGGAGAACAAAACTGAGAAACGGATAATTAGCATCCCATAACGAACGTAGCCGCATCGCAACCTCCAATTCGCATCACAAAAGGGAAAAGAGCTCGAACAATCAAAGATCAAGAAAATGATACATGTATATTTTTTAATTTGTCAAATTTCTGCATGCGTGATATGCAATAAAATTCCCCCCATGAGACGCACATGCGTCTCATGGGGGGAATGTCGACTAGCCGAAAAGCTGCTCAAACTCTCCCATGGTATAGAGCGACCATTCAAGGGTTTGAGGTTGCGCCCCATCATCGCGGGCGCCGTCGACGCATGACCCATCAGGGAACCCGATGATGATCTTGAATTTGTTGGGATCGTTCTCTGCTTGAAAAATCAGAATCTTCACTTCGGCGCGACGAAATGCGAGTTCGAGTACACCCGGCTCAACGCCGTGGGAAGCGACGATACGTTCGTCAAACGTGCCGTCAAAGCATACCCCGTAGAGCGCGGCTTCGACCATTGCCTTATTCCGCGCGAACCGATGTGCGGCGCTCATCGTAAACCTCCTAGAAAGATGAACTTCGTAAACAACTTAAAGAAACCATTTCGAATCAAGACAAATGATATATATATATTCCTTTTTTGTCAAATTTAAATATCAGTAGAAGCGCAGATGCTCGCGCTGACAAAATTGACGCCATTGCAGCCGCCGTGCTATGCTCATAAGCACTAATGACGAGTGACCAATCGAACGGCAAAGAGCGCGCAATAAAAGTAGAAGGACGCGTCGAAGAAGCGTATCCGGGCACGACGTTTCGCGTGAAGCTCGACAACGGCAAAGAGGTTCTGGCGCATCTTTCGGGGAAAATGCGCATGTATTACATCAAGATTCTTCCGGGCGATCGTGTTATTTTAGAAATGACCCCGTACGACGAAGCGCGCGGCCGCATCACGCGCCGACTGTAGGGGTTGATATTTTTTTGTGCATCTTGTACCCTATAACCTAATCCCTTAAAACTTATTGCAATGAAAGTCCGCGCGTCAGTTAAAAAAATTTGTAGTAATTGCAAGCTTGTGCGAAGAAAGCTGCGGATTTATGTCACCTGCAAAAACGTAAAACATAAACAAAGACAAGGATAACAAGTTAACAGTAGAAAGTGGAAAGTAAAAAGGGCGAACCTTCTACCTTCTACCTTCTACCTTCTACACAACATGCGTCTCCTCGGTATCAACATTCCAGATCAGAAGAAAGTCGCCTATGCGCTTCCATATATATACGGCGTTGGTCAGGCGCGCGCACGGGACATTTTAACGCACACGCAAATTAATGGCGACAAGCGCGCAAAAGATTTAACGCAGGACGAATTGGGAAAGATTAAGGAATATATCGAAAAGAATTTTAAAGTGGAGGGCGAATTGCGCGGAACGATTAAGCAAAACATTACGTTGCTCAAAGATATTCAGGCGTATCGCGGCGCGCGGCACTCACGTCATTTGCCCGTGCGTGGGCAGCGGACAAAAACGAATTCGCGAACGGTACGCGGTAATGTGCGTAAGACTGCAGGCAGCGGAAAGAGAAAGACTGACCTCAAGTAAAAATTCGAAGCACGAAGCACGAAATCCGAAACAATATCAAAATTCAAATAAAAATATTTTAATTTAATTTCTAAATTTCCATCATTCGAATTTGTTTTGTATTTCGATATTCGAATTTCGGATTTAACTAACAAATGGGAAAGAAAAAAGTAGCTGTCGAAACAACCGAAGAAGCAATTAAAAAGAGCGACGAAATCAACGCGGCAGTCGTTAAAGCCGGAGGCAAAGAAACGGGGAAAAAGGTGCTCAAGGGAAAAGCATTCATCCATGCATCGTTTAACAATACGCTGGTGAGCGTAACGGACGAGAAGGGGAACGTATTGGCATGGGCGTCGGCAGGATCGCTCGGATTCGCAGGGCCCAAAAAGGCAACGCCATTTGCAGCATCGAAAGTGGTGGCGGCATTGGCAGAAAAATTACGCAAATCAGGACTTGTAGATATCGAAGTATTTGTGAGCGGCGTTGGTGGCGGCCGCGATTCAGCGGTGCGTTCATTAAACAATCAGGGATTTAATCTCTTGGCGGTGCATGACGTAACGCCAATCCCACACAACGGTCCTCGCGCCCCCAAGGTTCGAAGAGTATAAAAGTATGTTTAATACACAAGAAAAACGAGAACGTGCATTAGGGGTGAAGCTTGGTCTGAAGCCGAATCGTTGTTCATCAACAAAATGCGTAACCGTGCGTAACCCGGCGCGCCCTGGCCCGCATGGCAAGGCATTCCGTCGCGCATCATCCGAGTTTGGTGACCAATTGCGCGAAAAGCAAAAAATTCGTGCGAGTTATGGCATTCGCGAGGCAGCAATGCGCAAAGTGTTTCAGGCGGCACTCAAAGACCCCGGCTCCACCGGTCAATTCATGATGGCGCTCCTTGAGCGGCGGCTGGATAATATAGTCTATCGATTAGGGCTTGCGCCATCGCGCTCTGTCGCGCGGCAGCTGGTAGGCCATGGACACATTATGGTCAATGGAAAACGAGTCGACATTCCATCGTACGTACTGCGCGTTGGTGATGTCGTGAGTATTCGTCCTGCATCCAAAGATCATGCCGGACTCCGCAACCTCAGCGAATCAATGAAGCACTATGAAGCGCCGGTGTGGCTCGCGCTTGATAAGGAAAAGTACGAGGGCAAGGTGTTGCAGTTACCAAAAGATTTCGACGTGCCGTTTGACGTAAATATGGTCGTGGACTATTATTCGAAGATTAATTGACGTTCTTATAAATTAAAATTGTCATTGCGATCCCCGTCAAATGACGGGGAGAAGCAATCTTACAAAATTACATGGAACTTGGTCCAATCAGCGAAGCATTGCAAATAGTAACGGTCAAAGAAGCCGAGAATGTCGGAGAATTTGAAATTGGCGGTTTGTATGCTGGCTACGGATTGACGATGGGTAATGCATTGCGCCGCGCACTCTTGTCCTCAATTCAGGGCGCAGCAATCACGAGCGCAAAGATTAAAGGAGTGGGGCACGAGTTCAGCACCATCCCAAACATCGTTGAAGACGTGGTAGAAATCGCAATCAATTTGAAGCGCGTACGATTTGCGATGTATACCGATGAGCCGCAAATACTAACAGTGCACGTGAAAGGCGAGGAAAAAGTGACGGCGAGCGCGATCGAAGAAAACGCCCAAGTAAGCGTGATCTCAAAAGATGCGCACATCGCAACGCTCACAACAAAAGGCGCAGAGTTGGATATGGAGCTGACCGTTGAGCGAGGACTTGGCTATGTGCCGGTTGAAGCGCGCAAAAGTGAAAAATTGCCCATCGGAGTAGTGGCGCTCGATGCGTTTTTCAGTCCAGTCACCAAGGTGAATTTTGTAGTAGAAAACATGCGCGTGGGCGATCGCACTGATTACAACAAATTACGTTTCATGATCGAAACCGATGGCAGCATTTCTCCGTCTGCCGCTCTTCGTCGCGCCGCTGAGATTTTGCAAGGACACTTTGAAAAAGTAGCGACTGTTGAAGTCAAAGAAGCGCCAAAACCCGAATCAGGGGAGTCAGCAAAAAAAGCAAAAAAGCAAAAAAGCAAAAAAGAATAATCAAGAATCGTTTTATTGTTTTCACGACTTCTTGTTTTCTCGAACATGTTTTCCATCAAGCACAAATTTAATCGGAAAGTAGGACTCCGGACACATTTCGTCCGGATTCTTGCTGGACAGCTTATCGCAAATGGACGCATGGCAACGACCGACATTCGCGCTCGCGAAATTCGTCCGATCGTGGAAAAGCTGGTCACCATTGCAAAGCGACAGCGCCTGCAAGATTTGCGCTTGCTATTGCAGCGCCTCCCAAAAATAGCGGCAACAAAGCTCTATTACGAAGTCGCGCCGAAATATGCAGAGCGCAAAGGCGGTTATTTGCGTATCACAAAGGGAATGGGTATGCGCAAGCGCGACGGCACCCGCGAAGCAGTTATAGAATTTGTTTAAGTCAAAAAATCATGAAAACAAAAAATCATAAAAACATGGCAACGAGAGTTGAAGTTTTGATTTAATGATTTTATGAATTACACTATCGACGCAAAAGGAAAACGGCTAGGACGCCTCGCATCTGAGATCGCGGTAATTTTGCAAGGCAAAAAACATGCCACGTACAATCCGCGTCTTCGGGGCGAAGATCGCGTGTTAATAAAAAATGCAAAAGGAATTGTCGTGACTGGCGAAAAGGACACAAAGAAAATTTATTATCGCCACACTGGCTATATGGGGCATCTCCGGGAGAAGACATATGCCGAGGCATTCGCGCAATCGCCAGAAAAAGTATTGCGTCACGCCGTCGAACACATGTTGCCACGCAACTGGATCCGCGCCGAACGAATGAAATTATTGAAAGTTGAGGAATAATATGACACCAACAAGGCAAAAAAAAGAAGCAGCGCCAACAGCGCTAAAACATCGCTACTATGAAGGCATTGGTGGTCGGAAGACCGCAATGGCACGCGTGCGTTTATATAAGAAAGAAGGACTTGCCCAGAGCTTGCCGAAGGGGCACATTACCGTGAATGACAAATCAGTGAAAGATTATTTTGTGAATCCTACACATCAAAGCATCGCAACTGCGCCACTGACCCTCACGAGCATGCTTGATCACAGCACAGTATCGGTGCATGTGCGTGGCGGCGGCATTGCCGCGCAGGCAGATGCGGTACGAAACGGTATCGCGCGCGCATTGGTCATGATGGACGAGGGGTTAAAGAAAGTATTGCGCGCCGCAGGGCACCTTACGCGCGACCCTCGCGCCGTTGAACGCAAAAAGCCTGGTCTCAAAAAAGCAAGAAAGGCACCACAGTGGGCAAAAAGATAACCGCGAAAGCGGTTTTCTTTTTGCTATCATCCTAGCCAATTTGCGCTTCTGTCATCCCAGCGAAAGCTGGGATCCAGTTCTACGGTTGCTTTTAAGGGAGCAATGCGACAGCGTCGAATTTCGGATCCTTGCATTTTTTTTTATACATGGTATGCTGTATGACAAGTCAGCGTGCATGTGGCGCGCTATATCAGTTTGTCGAGTTTGTATTGAGGGTTCAAGCTATGCGTTGCCTGACGTACGAAGGTGGCAAGTTTGTCGACTGGATCATGGTCACGAAGTGGGCCGCGAAGTACAAAGACAGGGCGACACAAAATCTGGTGACGGGCCCGGAGAAGGAGGTCGTTGCGGTCGGTCTCGACGGTGGTCTAGGTAGCGCCAGCAGACAGCAGCGTCTGTCGCTGTGCACCGAGGCGCCGCCGGCGGTGACCGAGGGCAGGATCCTCGAAGCCCATCCCGCGGAGATCTGCCCGCGGGATGGCGGCAAGTCGAAGTTCACGGTCCTTCGGAAGGTTGGCGCGGGGACGCGTTGGGATCATGGGGCGCTCGTGCGGGTTTCGACCCGTATCGAGTTCCAGGCTCCGGCCGGGATTTCTGTGCGGCCCTGGGGCGGGAAGGTCGCGCTCGCCGCGAACAAGAACGGAAGCTCGTTTCTCATCTTGGGGACGACTGGTCCTTGGGATGACGCGCTCGTCGTCCTCTACCCCGGGGACGCGTTGAATGTTAAGGCGGGTATCGGGTATCCCACCGAGACCGCGATCGTAAACGACCTCAAGAGCGGGGTTATCGCGATTGCGTGGGGGGAGTGGGAGAAGCGGCAGACGCCGCCGGCTCCCGCTGCTCCGTCCGCCGCACCGGCGAAGCCCGTCGTGGACGAAACGGCCATCGCCAAGCTTCTGGCGGCGGCCCAGGTACGGGTCGAAGAGGCTGCGGGAGAGGACCGCGTGTCCGGTGAGGGGCGTGGGGAAATCCCCAAGAAGCTCGGGCATCACAATCTTACAATATAGTAAGGAGGGTGCTAAAAAGCAGATCTCGCGCCGGAGCAGTTCCTGAAACTGCCCCGGCGCTTTTTTAATGTGAAAGAGTCAGGGTATTGCAAATGTAGCGTTGGAAAATATGCAGCATTGCGACATAAGACAATTTCGCTCAAAACCAGCTCGTGCGACAAATGGTAGTATCATACGATCGTGAGATACTACGGATTCAAGAGCGGAGCGAGGTGCGACGGGAGGTGCGACGGGAGGAAGGATTGCGAATAATCTCGAGATCATCTAATCTGTAGAATATC
>CAYICF010000014.1:0-10927 GCA_964361805.1 uncultured Candidatus Saccharibacteria bacterium | reverse complement strand
CAGCAATGTTCTAACGGAGCTTGTATTAATTTACAATGCCAGACAAATTCAGACTGCGGTTCTCCAACTGTAACTGAAATATGTCAAGGCAATATATCAAAAAAGACCATGACAACTCCAAAATGTAGTCAAGAAAACAAATGTTTTTCTTGCTGGGAATATTGGCATACCCGCAATTACACTACTTCCAAAATTAAACAAAAAATCAATTACCATTCTTGAACTTTCGAGTTTTCAACTACAGGATCTTGAAACGGCTCCCCATATCGCCGTCGTTCTTGATATCTTTCCTGATCACCTGGATGCGCATGTTGATTTCGAGGAATATGTCGCAGCAAAATCTTCGATTGCAAAATTTCAAAAATCAGAAGTCGTTATTTTTTATGCTGCCGATAATACCCACGCGCGAATGATTGCTCGGCAAAGCCCTGGAAAACAAATTGCAGTTTCGTCGCAACATTTTTCTTTGTTCTCGCCATCAGACCTCCGCATCGCCGGCGCGCATAATTTCAAAAACGCGGTGATGGCGGCGACGGTTGCGAAACACTATGGCGCATCCGATTCCACGATTGTCAACGTCGTCAAAAAATTCCGTGGGCTCCCCTACCGCCTCCAACTCACGCGTACGATCCGCGACAAGAAAACTGGAGGCATTATCCAATGTATTAACGACTCTGCGGGCACCAATCCACACACGGCTGCGGCAGCAGTTCGCGCTTTTCCGCAAGGCGCGCTTATTGTCATTGCTGGCGGCAAAGACAAGGGCACATCATTTGAGCCGTTTGCGGAAGCGCTTCTGGCCTCCCCAAATGTTGTACGTGTTATTTTACTTGGAGAAAATCGGGAAAAGATTGCGGCGGCGCTGCAACAGTGGAAAGTGCCCGCCCGAACGACTGAAGTCGCAGACGATTTGCAATCAGCTGTCGCGGCTGCATATCAATATGCTCGCTCCCTATTGGTTGATGGCAAAACCCTCATCACTATTCTCTTCGCTCCGGGCTCTGCAAGCTTTGACCAGTTCGCAAGCTACGCCGACCGTGGCGCGCGGTTTAAAAAAATTGTAGACTTACTATAGAACCTATGAACGAACATCCGCCAGCATCTCCACTCTCGCGAGATCCCGCGCTTAACGACTATGTCAATCAATGGAACATCGTGCTCTCGCTCGCCGATGCTTTACAGAAAAACGACGCTCTTTTTATCCCGCTTTTACTCAAACGCATCCATCTCATCGAAACCTATACTGCATACGCCGATAAAAAATTTATTGCTGATCCGCGCGTGTTTCCAAAATCAACGGACGCTACACGCATCGCTCTCCTCGATACGCTCGCTAATGAATTCGGTGCTGAATTTGATGCAATCAAAAAAGGCCTACTCGCAAGCGATATTCGTGCTATAGCGCGCATTGCCGAATTCGCAGCGCGCTTCCGCGCCATCCTCCCTCCTCTGCCACCGCACCTTCAAAAATACGAGCAAAAGGAAGCTCAAAATTAGACCCTTCTTTTGCCTTTTTTGTCGTTTTTGCATATCATTATTTTGTCATGCAGCCGTAGTGTAGCCTGGTCCAACACGTCTCCCTGTCACGGAGAAGATCACGGGTTCAAATCCCGTCGGCTGCGCAGAATAAATTTTTATATTCTCTGTAACGCCTGTTCGAGGTCGTCTATCGTTCTGTCAATGTTTTCTAGCCCCACCGAACATCGAACCAGTGTATCGCTAATGCCGACCGCTTTTCGTTCAGCTGATGAAAGTCGACTGTGCGTTGTGGAAGCTGGATGAATGATCAAACTCCGAACGTCACCGAGATGTGGAGCGATTGCGATATGCCTCACACTGTTCACAAATTTCTTTGCCGCAGCAAAACTTCTCAACTCAAATGCCAGCAGCCCGGAACCTCCTTTGGGCATTTGTCGTTTTGCGAGCAGAGAGTACGGACTTCCCGCGAGATGCGGATAATATACTTTCTGCACTTTTTTACTCCGCTCTAAAGTTTCGGCGACCTGTAATGCATATGCTGAAAACGTTTGCATGTCTCGTTCGAGCGTGTGACTCTGTTGCAATGCAAACCACGCGGAAAGCGGATGCATAATCAATCCCGCGTGCACGAACCAATCAAAAAGTTCGTCGCCAAATTTTTCAATAAATTTTTGACTTCCCACGAGTGCGCCACCGAGCCCGCTCGATTGGCGTATGAGATATTTGGTCACCGAGTGCAACACTGCGTCTGCTCCATATTGTAACGGTTTTTGTAATGCGGGTGTCGCAATCGTACTGTCTACAATGAGCATCGCGCCTTTTTTATGCACGATTTCTGCAATGGCAGCAATATCAAACAAATCAACGCTTGGGTTTGATGGCGTCTCGATCAACACAAATGCCGTCTCGTTCGTCACTGTTCTTTTCCAACTCGAGAGCTTCAACGCATTTTTGACCACAGTAATATGTACACCCCGTTGCCGCAAAAGATGCACGAGATGATATGAACCGCCATAAATATACGGGGACGTGACAATATGTTTTCTCTTTTTTGTCAAAGCAAATACCGCGAGAAGCAAGGCGGAAAGCCCACTTCCTGTTGCAAAAGTTTTTGCTCCACCCTCTGCATCCGCGAGCCATGCTTCAAATGCAGCGACGGTTGGATTTCCCAGACGCGTATATGCATACCCCTCTTCCTTGCCGCTAAATATTGCCGCCCCTTCATCGGCAGATATAAATCCGTGGACAGATCCGAGATAGAGCGGTGGGACGATGCTCCGATGTTGCTCCTTTTTCCAGTCGTAACTTCTTGTATGTTGGTTTTTACTCTTGCTCATACTGTTTACCGATCGCGAATAGATCAGACTCATGAAAATTTTTACCGATCAACTGGAAACCCACTGGAAGGTTCGGCGTTGGATGATCGAGGTTCGATGTGAACGCCAAAGGATATTTCTTTACGGGAATCGAAATTGCAGGGAGGCCGGCGAGGTTCACGGGGATGGTAAAAATGTCGGAGAGATACATCGCAAGCGGGTCGTTTGTTTTTTCGTCAAATTTAAATGCGGTCGTTGGCGAGACGGGCGTGAAAATCACATCGACGGATTTAAACGCTTCGTCAAAATCTTGCTTGATCAACGCGCGTACTTTCTGCGCCTTGCTGTAATAGGCATCGTAATAGCCGGAGGAAAGCACAAACGTACCGAGGATAATCCGTCGCTTTGTTTCTGTACCAAATCCAACGGAGCGATTTCTGCGGTACAATTCCTCGAGTTTATATTTATTTCGATCGACGCCATCGACTGGCGCATACCGCATACCATCGAACCGTGCGAGGTTTGCCGAGACTTCAGCGGGCATGATGATGTAATAGCACGAGAGAGCGTACTTCGTGTGCGGCAAACTAATTTCCTTAAACTTATAGCCGAGTTTTTTGAGACGATCCATCGCAAGTGCAATCCCCGCTCCAGTCGCTTTATCCGGGCCGCCAGAAAAATATTCTTTGGGGAAGCCGATGGTCAAACTCGTGGAAGGTGGAAAGTGGAAGGTGGAAAGTGATTGCATGCTGGTGGCGTCGTGGGGATCATAGCCGCGCATAGCGTCGAACATAATCCTTGCATCTTCAACGGTTTTGGTGAATGGCCCGATCTGATCCAAGCTTGACGCCATTGCAATTAATCCATAGCGCGACACTGCGCCATACGTCGGCTTCAATCCGACGACCCCACAGAGCGCTGCCGGCTGACGGATTGAACCACCGGTGTCGGAACCCAATGCTGCTAACGCAAAACCGGCCGCAACGGCGGCGGCTGATCCGCCCGATGAACCGCCGGGCACACGCGTCGTGTCGTGGGGATTTTTTGTTTTTTGGAATGCCGAATTTTCGGTCGATGAACCCATCGCGAATTCGTCGAGGTTTGTTTTACCAAGAATAATTGCACCAGCAGCTTTAAGGTTTTTAATCACCGTCGCGTCGTATGCGGCGACATAATTTTTCAATATTTTCGATGCCGCTGTTGCCGGTTGACCTCCCACAAGAATCGCGTCTTTGATCGCCAAGGTCACGCCGGAGAGCGGCGGCAATTTTGCTCCGATTGCCACACGCTCGTCAATTTCGTCTGCAGAGGACAGCGCTTCGTCTTTTGCGACGCTCAAAAATGCACCGATCTCGCCGTCGTTTTTCTCTATGCGGGCGTAATAGCCTTCGACCACCTCACGCGCGGAAAATTCTTGGCTTTTTAAACCTTCTTGAAGCTTTTTGATCGATAGCGTAGAAAGTTCCATATTTATTCAAATACCGCGGGGGTTTTTAAATACCCGCCTTGCGTATCCGGAAACGCATCGATGATATTTTTTTGCTCCTTCGGTTGCACTGCCTCGGCCACGTCATCACGCATCACGTTTTTCAACATCGTGCCGCCCGTCATTGGCGCAACGTTTTTTGTGTCCACCGACTCTAGCTCGTGTACATGTGCAAGAATATTGCCCAGGTCGGTTGTAAATTTTTCGGTTTCTGCCGACGATAGCTCTAGCCGCGCCAATTTCGCAAGCTTTTTGATGAGTGCTTTGGTAATTTCCGCCATGGTTAGAGTCTACCGAAATTTCTTAAAATAAAAAAGCCCCCGTTCACACTACTTTATTGCGTTATTTTTTTGAATTCTTCTTCGGTTAATATAGCGACGCCAAGGCGTTTGGCGTCGGCGAACTTTGAACCGGGGTTTTCGCCAACGACAACGTAGCTGGTTTTTTTGGACACTGATTCGTTGACGTTGCCGCCAGCAACGCGAATTTTTTCTTTTGCTTCCTCGCGCGACATGGACTGCAATGTACCGGTCAAAACAAAAATTTTCCCTGAAAATTTTTGGTGGAAAGTGGAAAGTGGAAAGTGGAAAGTCACACCAACACGATCAAATTTTTCGAGGAGCGTGATATTACGCGGCTCATGGAACCAATCATAGATGCTTCGCGAAACAACGGGGCCGATGTCCTTTATCTCCTGAAATTCTTCTATAGACGCACTGCTCAATATGTCGATTATTTTCTTTATCGTCACGTTCGAGGTTCGAAGTTCGAAGTTCGAGGTTGCATACCGCGCGAGCACTCGGGCGGTTTCTTCGCCGACATGGATGATACCAAGACTATAGATGAAGCGCTCGAGCGGAATGATTTTTTTTGCATTCAGTTCCTCAATAATATTTTGTGCGGATTTTTTACCAAAATGTTCGAGGATTTCAATGTCACCTTTTTGTACCGTAAATAAATCCGCCGCGTCACCGATCAACCCCTCGTCCAAAAATCGATCGATAATCTTTGGGCCCAATCCTTCGATGTTACATGCTCCGCGCGACACGAAATGATACAATTGCTCCCGTTGACGCGCGCCGCACGTTGGATTGCTACATCGATATGCAACGCCGTCTTTCGCGACCGCCATTCCATCGACCGGACATTGAGTCGGCATGCGAAACATTTTTTCTTTACCCGTGCGAAGCTCAGTCAAAACCTTTGTTACTTGCGGAATTACATCCCCCGCACGACTCACGACCACCGTATCCCTAATTTTAAGTCCAAGCCGCTCAATTTCATCGGCGTTATGAAGCGACGCATGTGTGATCGTGACTCCGCCAACGCCGACCGGCTTCAGAACCGCAACCGGAGTCAATACTCCTGTACGACCAACGTTCACGATAATATCTTCAACGATTGTTGTTGCCTCGCGTGGCGCAAATTTATAAGCGATCGCCGCACGCGGCGCTTTACCGATCACGCCTGCTTTTTCGAACAATGCATTGTCGTTGACAATCACCACAATGCCGTCAATTTCATATTGAAGTTTTTCGCGATGTTCTGCCCAATAATTACGAAACTCAAACACGTCGGCGAGTGTTGCCGCCGCTTTATTATCAGGATTCGTCTTGAAACCCCACGCATGCAACGCCTCATGTTCTTCTTGGTGTGTCGCATATTCCCTGCCCATCACTATGTCGTATGCGAACGAATCGAGTTTTCGCGATGCAGTAATTCGAGAATCGAGTTGACGGAGCGATCCCGCAGCAATATTCCGAGGATTTGCGTACATTTTCTCGCTCTTTTTTTCTTGTTCCTTATTAATCCGTGCAAATTCTTTTTTTGTCAAAAATACCTCGCCGCGGACAATCAACCGTTCTGGCGGCCGACCCTCAAGCCGTAATGGTATGGCTTCGATGGTGCGCAAGTTCTGTGTAATATCCTCGCCGACAACTCCATCGCCGCGCGTCGAACCGCGAACAAAAATTCCGCTCTCGTATTCTAGTTCAACAGCGAGTCCGTCGATCTTCAGCTCGCAATAGAATAGCGCGGACTTACACGGACTTTCTGCGGACTCCGCGGACAGCGAACCGCCGAGATAATTTTCGAGCCGCGTGAGCCAGCCTCTCGTTTCCTCTTCAGAAAACGTATCGTTCAATGAAATCATTGGCGCCGCGTGCGTCACTTTTACAAACTCATCAAGCGGATGCCCGGCCACGCGCTGCGTGGGGGAATCCGGCGTGATCAATCCCGGGAACTGCTGCTCTAAATCGAAAAGCTCCTTTTTTAAAGAATCGAGCGCATCGTCGGAAATCAACGACTTGTTTTCAACGTGGTAGGCATAGCGACACCGATTTATTTCCCTCCTCAATTTTGCGATACGCAGCGCAGCGTCAGACGAATTCATATCAACTATCATATCCGATCATGCACAGAAAACGAAGTCTCAAAAACTAACTTCGAACGCGCGAGCAACGGTTCGTCGTTCGTTGGCGTAACCAGTCGATTTGATAGTAATGCCATCGTTCTTTGTCTCAAATACTGCCCCGTTTGATAATACCGGCTTTCTATATGCGCTATCCTTTGTCGCTTTGTAAAATTCCCACTCCATACCAGCGTCAGCCGCAAAAATTGCACGCATGGAATCTGTCGCGAGCGTCGCTTGACGCACCTGATACAACATCAAAAGCCCCGCGATTGCCGTTCCGCCCAAAACAGTACCGGAAAGCAGGACCACAACCAAGAGCATGACTTGGCCGCTTTGATTTTTTGATTTTTTGATTTTTTGCATATCATCCATCGATAGCGCGCGGACTAATTGTGGTTTGTAATCGCATCGCTGCATCTTCAAGAATTTTTGATTTCCCGCCAATCTCGAGACCAATCGTAATTTTCGATTGCTTCTTGTCGTTGCCACCAAGCCCACTCCCTACAAACACCAACCGTTTTACCGTAACGTTTGTGGCAGTCACGCGTTCAAACGATCCGTTGTCTTCTTTTTTTTCGATTGTGCCGTCTGCTTCATTCCATTGGTATATTACTTTTTTCCCGTTTGCGTTCGTGAATCGTAACTCGGTTTTACTTGGAACGCTAAACTCAATTCCGGTACGTATTTCCCGCGCCATTACTTCGAGCGTTCCACTCGCATTGTCGTTTATTGCAATAAGCTCTGTTGCTGCGCGTTGACTTTTTAAAGATTGCACAAATGTCCCACTTGCGATGACGAGCACCACAAGAAACAATGACATGGCGATTAAAAGTTCAATAAGCGTAAATCCCGCATCCCGCCTCCTCGTGTTCTCGCTACCGCAAAATCCCCAGCATGGATTTTGCTGGACTTTCGTCCTCGCTCGTCCGGTCATTCGACCGGACACCGTGCCCGCTCGTCCTCGAGTCCCGCTACGAACACGAGGAGGCAAAATGCTTTGCGTATGTTGAAAAATGGAAAACATATATTCCTTCTTATCTCCGGAAAAATCGGTCTTCGAGGTCGACGTTAAATTCGCCACCGCCGCGCGTCGTCCACGCCACGCGCGAATTGACCTGCAGCTCGTTCGCACCGATGCGCGTCAGCTCTATTTTTCTCTGAAATGTTGTCGGCGCATCACCGCCTGCATAGTCGTACAGCCCCGTACTGTTGTCATAGAACAATGTTCGATTATTATCCTGCTCTAGTCCCGTGTTATATGCCACCTCATATACGCCGGATGCAAGTCCTGCATTCCACGCTCGCGGCACAAGCATATTTGTATCAACCACGTTTTTTACCAACTCAATGCCCTCTGCGGCAAGGTGCGCACCAATATATTGATTTGCGATCACGCGCGTTAATCCCACTGATCGCGACAACAGCGAAAAAATACCAAGCATCCCAACGGTCAATACGGTAATCGCGATCAGTGATTCTAATAACACCGAGCCGCGCGTCGCGCTTTTCTTTACCTGCACTATTTTATTATTGCAATATTGAACCATTGTTTCTAATATCCGCTCGCGGATTCGATTGCTCCAAAACGATTTATTTGAATCGCGTTTTCCGAGCTCCCTTCAGATGTTCCTATTATCATCTGGAACTGCCCTCCGGGCACACTCGGTGGCGCCGTCACCACTGTGGGGTCAGGGGGTATGAATAATATGCTTTCTAAAAAATTCGGCGTGGTTCGATTACGAAATATAATGCCGGAGGCAAAGCGGATCACCTCGCCGACATGCTCGCCCTCGCCGTCATACGTCCTGTTTGCATCTTTACAATTTTTTGTTCCGAGGTCACGCCATAGGACGATGCGCTGATCATCAATCACGTGCACGCCGTATCCACAATCGATTTCCGGGCTTTGTAGCGTGTTGAGCGCCAATGCTCGTGCACGCTGCAACGCGCTAATCAATACTGCCTTTTCTTTGAGGATTTTTATTTGCGCTTCGCTCCCGCGCGTGTAGACGATCAATAAACTCGTGAGCAGCGTCATGACGCCGAGCGTGACGAGGAGCTCGATGAGGGTAAAACCTCGTCTGTGGAATGTGGAATGTGGAATGTGGAATGGTTGATTTTGCATTTGTGTTGCTTTCTACATTTTACTTTTTACTTTCCACCCTAAAGTCCAAACGCACGTAAATAGAGTTCGAGGATGCGCTGACCGCAAAATAGCGTCAACGCACTTCCGAGTGCGAGAAACGGACCAAATGGTAGTGCGTCTTTGAACGTTGCAATTTTCGTCACCAGACAACCAACCCCCACGAGTGCGCCGAGCGTAAAGGCCAGCATAAATACCAATATGATGTCGGGATATCCAAATACTATTCCGAGTGCGATGGCGAGCTTGAAGTCTCCCAGCCCCATACCGCGACCGCTCGTATACATCACGATTGCGCCGAATATCGCGAGGCCAATCACTCCACCGATCATTGCGCTCGTCCATGATGTCTGAGGTGCTTCGAGCCATAGCGCGAGATATCCCAATACTGATTTTTTTACTGTCAAAGTACCGATGATACCCAAAACTCCCAGTGCCATGTTTGCACCGTCGGGAATAATCCGCAAACGGAGATCAACCAACGTGATAAACAACAATATATATAACGCCACCGCCCAATACATGCCAACAGTCCACGGCTGCACATACAACGACGTGAGCGCGATTAATCCCCCAATAATTTCAACGATGGGATATTGGAGCGAAATTCCAATACCACACGAACGACATTTCCCTCGTAGCGCAAGAAAGCTACAGAGCGGAACGAGTTCAAACCATCGGAGTGTTGCTTGGCACCGCACACACTTCGATCGGCCGCGAAGCGATAATTGATGCGCCGCGCTTCGCGTCGGATCGTACCGCAACGCAAGCACATTCACAAAACTCCCAATCACAAGTCCAAATATGAATAATAGAAATACGGTCATGGATTGTCCTTCTCTCTACTTAAAACTGTACGCAATAATATGCCTTTGCTGCCGATTCGCCACACGGCAAATCAATGCCATCAATGGCGCCGGCACCGACGAATCCGTCAAAATCATCATTCAATGCGGGGTTTGTCGCGTCTTCAAGCTGAGCGCGGAGCACGTACGACTGACGATCGCGACTCACGTCGTACCCATAATCGTCTTGTCCGGTTTTTCCATTCAAAGGATCGTGCGACAGTTTTGATACGCCGACTCTTGCGTCTTGCAATGTCCGCTCCACTGCGTTCCACGAATTTGCTCCGATGCCACTATCGTCCGGATATTGACCGGTTTTTGTGTAATATAACTCCAACGCATTTTGTGTTGCGCGCAGATCAGCAATGCGCCGCGTGTCTCGACCACGTGTTCGAAAACTTCCAAGCCCCACTAATACAACGGATGCCAAAAGACCGACGATCGCAATCACTGTCAACACCTCTATTAATGTAAAGCCTTTATTTTTATTCATATGATTTTGTGATTTTAGAATCGTTGTACTAGATTATAAATCGGCAGCAAAATTGATGCAAACAAAAGACCTGTCAATACACCAACTACGATCATGAGTGACGGCTGAATGAGTTCGGTGAGATTTCCCACCATGTCATCGACCTCGCGTGTGTAAAATGCCGCAAGCCGCGTAAACATTTCGTCAAGCTTTCCGGTTGACTCGCCGATGCCCACCATTTGACTCACGACTGGCGGGAAATACGTTTCGTTTTTTTCTAAAATTTGTGATAGTAATTCTCCGCGACGAATACCTTCTGCGGCCTCGTGCAACGCCTCGCGATAGAGAACGTTTCCCACCGTATGGCTCGCGATTTCAATTGCTTGCGTCACTGGAATTCCACCCTTGATCAAAATACTTATTGCTTCCGCAAATCGCGATACATACATTTTTTTAAATAACTGCCCCAGCACTGGCACGCCAATAATGACTTCGTCAAACACCATTTTCCCTTCTCGGCTTCGTGCGTAGTCCACAAGCACAATGATCAATAACAAAAACACTGCCAAAACTGCGATCCACCATTCCACGAGAAAATCTCCGAGCGCAAGTAATATTTTCGTCACAAACGGGAGTTCGACGTTCGATTCCTCAAAAATTGGACCAATTTGTGGGAACACGACACCAATTAAGATACCGAACACCGCGACGAACAATACCATAATCATCGTCGGATAAATCATTGCGCTTCGAATTTTCGATCGCACAATATG
>CAYICF010000013.1:0-10987 GCA_964361805.1 uncultured Candidatus Saccharibacteria bacterium | reverse complement strand
GCTGTAGACGTGGCGCCTTTATGGCTACAGGGGTTCGAATCCCTTCCTGCCCACCCATTATATTTATCTTGAGCCGCCCAATTGATTCGAGTATTGTGTCTTGAGTTTTAGCGTGTTTAAATTACTGAATGCCGGTGTAGCTCAATGGCAGAGCAACGCTTTTGTAAAGCGAAGACAGGTGTCCGATTCACCTCACCGGCTCACATGATTCGCCTATTTTTTCTCAAACAAATCGTTTGCGTCGTCTTGTTGTTTTTTGTGCTGTTGCGGGCCGCGCAGTCGTTGGATACCGTCATTTACAAGATTCTCGATTTTCAAATTCACCACGCGGATTTTGCGTAACGCTTTTTCTAAAAATCCCGCGATCGCGGTATCGATCTCGGACATCGGAATGCGACGCAATAAACGATCGACCACCCCCTCCTTCCCTCGCTCTCCTGCGCTCGATTCTTCAACGCGCGGCAATGCACGCCCGAGAATCACGATGATTGTCCCGAGGCTCCCGACGATCAACAACTGAATAATAAAATCAAACATTAGAGCTCGTATCTACAAAATCGTTCCACGCGAATATTCTCACCTACTTTTGCAACAATGCCCTTGATATATGCTTCTACGGTCATGCTCGGGTCGCGCACATATTGTTGCGCCAAGAGCGCAATGGTATCGCTGGGGTTCATCGCCGCAATTTGCATGGTAAGCTCGTGCGCTAACACACGGAATGGTTCTGAGCGCACCACAAAATCAGTTTCACAACGAAGATCGAGCAATACTCCCACGCGATTGTTGTGCACGTACGATTCTAATAGTCCTGCACCAGTGGCACGATCAGATTTTTTTTCAGCTTTTACCAACCCACGCTCCATAATCAGCGCTTTTGCTTTTTCGTAATCAAAGCCAGCGTCTACCAATGCACGCTTGCAATCCATAATCCCGGCACCCGTACTTTCTCGTAATTTTTGTACGTCTGCGGCTCCTGCCATAATATAAAATAAATATTTGTAAATACTATGCCTTCTTCACCGCTGCGGCGAGCGCCTCGGCAGCATTTTTCGCCGCCATCGCCTTACCCGCAACGAGCGCAGCTCCCAGCCGTTCCAAAAACCATGCGATGCTTGCGCGTGCGTTCGTATTTCCTGGCAGCGGACATGTTGCGCGGCGCGGATCTGCGTCGCTCGAAAGCAGCGCGACCACAGGAATTTTTGCTCGATTCGCTTCGCGCATTGCAGTTTCGTGCACGTTGGCATCGATCACAATGAGCGCCTTGGGAAGCGTCGTCATATTTTCTACGCCACCAAAAAAGAGAGCGCCTTTCTCCATTTCGCGATCCATGAGTAACCGCTCTTTTTTCGTGTGCTTTTCGTGCTTCCCTGCGGCACGATCAGTTTTCAATTTTTTGAAATATTCGATGCGAGCACTGATTGTTTTAAAGTTGGTGAGCATGCCGCCAAGCCAACGCTCGGTAACGTACAGCAATCCATGCGTTGCCGCAAATTCTTTTGCTAATGCTTTGGCCGATGGTTGCGTCGCAACGACCAATATTGCGCCGCTCCCTTTTGTTACTATGTCGCTTAAAAATTGCTGCGCGCGCGCAACCGCTTCATTTACTTTTGATAAATCGAACAGCGCAACCCCGTTTCGAAACGTATAGAGATACGGCTTCATGTGCGGGTTGAGTTTAGACTTTTTTCGCCCATAAATCACCCCCGCTTTAATCATCTCCTCAAATAAAGGCAGGTCTTTTTGCTCTTCGGGGGTTAATGTTTCGAGCTCCTCTTCTTTCTTTTGCTCCACCGCCGTTGCTCCAATAATGTCCATAATATACAGAGAATTATATATCTACCCGACGCCCAAAGTCAACTTGACGCTTCGACGCGCACCTCCTATCATCAAAAGTATTCTTATGTCATTTGCCCATACTGAACTTGCTGCACTCAAACAAAAACTCGATGCGACGCTTCGTGATTTAAATACAGAAATTGCTGAAAACGAAAAAGTCCCTGAATTTGGTAGCGATATTGAAAGCGCTGACGATGCGCCGGAAGAAGCCGATGAAGCAGAAGAGCTCTCTGCAAACGCAGGCAAAGCCGCAGCCCTTCGCGAACGACGTGATGCCGTTGAAGCCGCACTCCGAAAAATCGCCGAAGGAACATACGGATTTTGTGAGCGCTGCTCGCAACCAATCGACAACGCAGTGCTTGGCGTTGATCCAGAATCACGATGGTGCAAGGCGTGTAAGCAGCAACGCCCATGAAACATTTCTCGAAAGTCTATGCCGCCGAACTTCGTGGCATCGACGCACAGCTCATCGAAGTCGAGACCGACGTCAACGTCGGTCTTCACAGTTTTACGATCGTGGGGCTCGCCGACAAGGCGCTCTCCGAAGCGAAAGAACGCGTGAATTCTGCGCTTAAAAATAGCGGCGCGAAACCACCAAATAAAGAAAATCGAAAGATTGTTGTTAATCTTGCGCCTGCTGATATCAAAAAAACCGGCTCGCAATACGACCTTGCGATTGCCATTGGTTATCTCATCTCGACCGATCAACTCGCGCCATTCGATGCCACGCGCACATTGTTTCTGGGCGAGCTTGCGCTTGATGGCATGCTCCGACCAGTTACCGGAGTTTTAAGTATGGTAAGTCTTGCGCACGATCGAAGATTTACTCGTGTTGTTGTGCCAGCGGCCAATGCCGCCGAAGCGGCCTCTGTGCCCGGGATTTCAATTATTCCTCTCACCGCGCTTGCGGAACTTCTCTCATACCTTGAAGGCAAAACCAAAATCGTACCGCAGCCACCGACTACTTTTTCTGATATTGCGCCAACTACCTGCTCTATTGATATCGCTGACATCAAAGGCCAGCACCACGCTAAACGCGCGATCACCATCGCCGCCGCAGGCGGACATCACCTCCTACTCTCCGGCCCCCCAGGAACAGGGAAAACGATGCTTGCGAGCGCGGTCGCCTCAATCTTGCCGCCACTGAGTCCGGCTGAACAAATTGATGTGACAAAAATTTATAGCGCTGCGGGCCTTCTCCATCAGCCACTTTTCTCCACCCGCCCGTTTCGTGCGCCACATCACACTGCATCCCCAGTTTCCATTATTGGCGGCGGCACTCATCCACGACCCGGGGAAGTCAGCCTGGCGCACCATGGCGTACTCTTCCTTGATGAACTTCCGGAATTTCGACGAGATTTGTTAGAGAGTTTGCGACAGCCGCTCGAAAGTCGCGAGGTGTGCATATCACGCATTCATGGGACGCTTACTTTTCCGGCAAAATTTACACTTGTCGCTTCAATGAACCCATGCCCGTGTGGCTATTACGGTGATAATTCAAACGAATGTCGCTGCAGCGCCGAAGCGATTGCGCGATACCAAAAGAAAGTATCCGGACCGCTTCTCGACCGTATTGATTTACAATGTCATGTGCCGCGCATTGACCTCCCGACACTCCGCGCCAAACGCGATCCGTCAACCGAAACCGTGACTACGCGTGCAATAATTCTTCGTGCGCGCGAACGTCAGCATGCACGCATGACTCGCCTTCGCGGAGCCGAGACGCGAGCGACAAGTAATGCCGACCTCGCCGCAAAAGAATGCGACGCCGCGATCGCTCTTGCGTCAGACGCAACGAAATTCCTTGATGCAGCGTTTACAAAATATCACCTTTCGACCCGCGGATATTATCGTTTACTTAAAACTGCCCAGACGATTGCGGACGTTGACGACGCCCCTATTGTTTCGGAGGCGCATATCGCCGAGGCAGTTGGGTACCGTATTCGAGAAATCGTTTAGAGCCCAAGCAAATCAACGCTCGTCTTGAATCCATCGAACGATGTTGCGATTACCATATAGTCTCCCACTGCGCCATAATTAAGCGATGCTCCAGGGGCTGCAAATACGCTGTATCGAATCGGCGCACCTTTAAATGGCCCTGTTTGAAAACTTTCTGCCGCTCCGGGATCCTTCAGATACAGCGCGCCCACATTCAGACCTTCAATTACGGCAAATGCTGCTTGCGCGTCTGCGATCACCGTCGTTGCTTTGAGTTTTACGACGTAGCCCGGCCAGACACCTTTTTCGTTGTAATATAAAAATCCGGTGAAGTCGTCTTCGGCCATATTTGCAACCTCGTTTTTGTCAACCCCCGGGAGTAATGCGGCGATGAGTTCGCTAAATCGTAACGGCGCGCCGTTTTTATCTACGAACGCAAGCTCTTTGACCGAGCCGACAATTGCTTGGCCCGCTGCTTCTTGCTGCAATGCCTGCGTTATTCCTTCGCGCGTGCTTTCCGCTACTGTAATGGTTGCCGCAAATGTGGGAAGTTTTGCAAACAACGATCGATGTACCAGCGGCGGAGGCGTTGGCGCAATTGGCTCTTTGTTCGCCACTTCTTCTACTTCGCGTTGCCCATCAAATAATATGGGGTACACCCAGACATACCCCACGACACCAACTGCAATTGCAAGCATAATCACGCCAATACTATTTATTATTGTCTGAGATCCCTCGCTCCTCTCAACCGGCGATGCTTCGATCGACGCTACCGAGATCGTTTCCGCCGTTGGACCCAAATCTTCAAGCTTGATAACCTCTGCTTTTGGCGCAGTTCCGCCGCTTGATTCGAGTGATTGCACATCAGACTGCAACGAACGAACCGCAACTGGTGGCGGAGATGACGGAGGCGTTTTCAACACGCGCATACTCTCTGCAACAGCTTCGCTCGCAGATGGCGCCCCTCCTGTTTCTGCTGTATGCTCCTCGGGGAGCAGTGGTAATGGCGGAAGAAAATTTTGTGAGTTATCCATGCCTCTCATTATACCACGTCGTTAACGATCATTAATGCTTTCCCATTCCCTTCAGCGACAATCCGATGCGACCATCTTCGACGCGCACTACTTTTGCGAATACTTCATCCCCCACCTTGACGACGTCTTCTACTTTTTTTACAAAACCTTCTTTGAGTTCTGACACGTGAATCATGCCGTCGTTGCCCCCGCCGAGATCCACAATAGCGCCAAATTCGAGAATCTTTACGATTTTTCCGTGTATCACGTCACCAACCTTATATTCATGCGTCAGCGCTTCTACTTCGCGCAGCACTGCCTCTGCGATTTCTTTCGTTGCCCCGGCGATAAACACTTTGCCGTCTTCTTCAATGTCGATCGCGAGCGCACCAAACTTTGCGATTAATCCATTGATCGTTTTCCCGCCTGGACCGATTAACAACCCAATTTTTTCTGGATTGATTGTGTGTGTGAGAATGACCGGTGCGTATTTGGACACTTTTGGACGAGGATATTCTATTACTTTCGCCATCACATCCAAAATTTGCAGTCGCGCCTTTTTTGCTTGCGCTAATGTTTCCTCGACCATCGTGAGTGACAGCCCGCGAATCTTCACGTCGAGCTGAATCGCTGTTATGCCATCGCGAGTCCCCGCAACTTTAAAGTCCATATCCCCAAAAAAATCTTCTGGCCCTTGGAGATCGGTTAAAATTTTATAGTTTCCTTTGTCGTCGCTCATCATCCCCATCGCAATTCCTGCGACTGATTTTTTCATCGGCACACCAGCATCCATCAAGGACATTGACGCTGCGCACACCGTTGCCATCGATGATGATCCGTTCGATGACAAAATTTCTCACACCACACGAATCGTGTATGGGAATACTTCTTTTGCTGGGACGAGATTTGCAATTGCCTTTTCAGCAAGTGCGCCGTGTCCAATTTCTCTACGGCCTGGACCGCGAAATGGCTTTACTTCGCCAACCGAATATGGCGGGAAATTATAGTGCAATAAAAAATGTTTGGTGCCCGTATAGTCCATAGTTTCCACGAGCTTTCCCGCCTCAGTAGATGCAAGCGTTGTCACCGCAAATGCTTGCGTGTTGCCGCGCATAAAAATTGCCGAGCCGTGTAGACGCTCGTACATATGTACTTGGCCATACAGTTCGCGAATTTCGTCTTGCGCGCGACCATCAGGACGTTTATTCTCCTTAAGCATTTTTGCGTGCACAAGCTCGTCAATCAATTCATCGATGAGTCCGTTTGCGGAGACGATTGCGACGCCATCATATTTCGCTTCAACGAGATGCTCGCCCAATGCTTTGCGCAACGCGAGCATGTTCGCCTCGCGCTCCATTTTGTTTTTCGTATAGATCGCAGCTTCAAGCTTGTCCCCCACAAACTCCCGCACTGCCTTCGCAAGCTCTGCGTTTGCCTCGACGAGCTTCACGACTTGCTTTGATTTCCCTATCTCTTTTACCATCCGCTCTTGAAGCGCAATCAAGTGTCCCATTGCCTCTTGTGCCTTTGCGTATGCCGCTATGACCCCTTCTTCAAGACACTCACGACCTTCGAGTTCAATCATATTAATATGTTCTGCTGTGCCAGCAACGAATGATTCGAGCGTCGCGTTTTTGAGTTCGCTAAATTTTGGCGCAACTACAATCTTCCCGTCTATTTCTGCCACTGGCACGCCCGCAACTGGACCCGCCCACGGAATATCTGAAATTGCGAGCGCTGCTGAGACAGCTACTAGTCCCACAAATTCGTGTGAGTTCTCTTCGTCAAACGATAATACCGACACGACAACCTGAATTTCACGACGCATGCGATGGTCGAACAGTGGTCGAATGGTACGATCAATCAACCGACCCGAGAGCACCGCGCTATCTGGCGCGCGACCTTCGCGACGCACAAAACGGCTTCCAAGAATCTTTCCGGCAGCGTAAAACTTTTGTTCGTATTCGACGGTCAATGGTAAAAAATCTCCGGCGGTTTCTTTCTTCCCCATTGTGACTGTCGCTAACACCACTGTGTCACCGTATATTCCGATGACTGCGCCATTTGCTTGTTCGGCAAGACGAGACACCTCGAGCGTCAACGGACGTCCTGCGAAATCGATGGTGAATTTTTTTGTGTCAAGACCGGGCATAGAGATAAAATGAGAAAAAGTGTTATTGTTTTGCGCTTTCGTGAAGCTCTTGCGGCGCTGGCTTTTCGGGAATTGCTGGCGGCTCAATGCGTTGCTTTTGTCCTCGTCCCGCTGCCCGAGACTGATTGCCACCAATACGAATTAAACTTTTTGGAATTTCTTCGATACCGATAAATTCATCTCCCGCTTCCTTAATTTTACTATTCGCGCTTCTACTAAACGCCGCCACCTCCACCTCGCGACCACGACCAAGACGCAAATATTCAATGAGTGGCACGAAGTCTCCGTCGCCCGTCACGAGCACCACGACGTCTAAAAATTCCACCATGCGGATAGCATCCACTGCCATCCCCACGTCCCAGTCTGCTTTTTTCGCGCCGCTCGCATATACTTGGATATCCTTTATCCGTAGCTCGATACCTGCACGTTTTAATGCGTCAAAAAATGCGGTTTCTCCCGACACCGCCTCTTCAGTAATACCCGCCATTTCGTCGGTTTTCACGACGTATGCAATCGCGCGGATCAATTTGCGACCGCCGACTAATGTGCGCAGTAACTCTTTGTAATTAACGCGTGCGTTGTATAAATTTTTCGCTGAGTGGTAGAGATTTTGAATGTCGATAAAAATCCCGACTCGCTGTTCTTTATTCTTCATTTCTTCAATTCTAATTTCTTGACTAACTTTTCGTATCCTTTTTCGTCTGTGCGCGCAAGATACCCCATCAGTCGACGCCGCTGGCCCACCATCTGCAATAATCCCCGACGAGAATGATTATCTTTGGAATTCTTTTTGAGATGAGCGGTCAGCTCAAGAATGCGACGCGTCAAAAGCGCAATCTGCACCGGTGCAGAACCGGTATCTTTGTCGCTCACCGCGTGTTCATTGATAATTAACTTTTTCTTGCGTGGGGTTAACATAAAATAGGGTTTAGGGTTTAGGGTTTAGTTCGGATTTTTTGAGTTTTAATATAATCCGTTTTTCTTGTGGCTTTACAATCGCGATCGAAAACGTATATTGTTTCCCGAGCTGTAGTTGTTTTTGCATTTCCGGAATGCCGCCGAATTCCGATACGTGAATTAACCCTTGAATATCTGCGTCGAGTCCTACAAATGCCCCAAATGGATTGAACTTCGTAATTGTTCCAACAACGTCCTCGCCTTCTTTGTATCGCGCATCTACCTTTTGCCACGGATCCTCTTGCAACGCCTTGAGCGACAATGACACCCGCCCGTCTTTGATCTCCAAAATTTTTGCACGTACCGCATCATTCACCTTCACAATTTCTTTCGGATTCTCGATGAGGCTATGTCCGAGCTCTGAAATATGGATTAATCCTTCTATCTCGGTATTTTCGACGAATCGAATAAATGCTCCGAAGTCTGCAACGCCGGAGACGATGCCTTCGATCACGTCACCCACCTTGTATTTATCAAGCAATGCGCCAACGTTCGTCGTGACTGCCTCTCGTTCTGAGATAATGAGTTTTCCTGTACGAGAATTTGCGTCAATAATTTTTACCTTTAATTCACTACCGACAAATTTTTTCAGACTTTCTAAAATTTTCCCGCGATCGCCGTCATCTACTTGCGGATAATGTGCGCTTGTGAGCTGAGACACAGGGAGAAACGCTTTGATATCTCGAATTTCCGCGAGCAATCCTCCAGTATTTGCTGCCGTCATTTTCGCCAAGATGATTTCTCCGGATTCTTGAAGGCCCTTTAGTTCTTGCCAAACTTTTTGTTTGCTTGCCTCTGCAAGAGACAACTCCGCGAAGCCTTTTTTGTTCTCGGGTTCGACTACCTTTGCCGTGACGACGTCTCCTGGCTTTAATCCCTTCAAAGTTTCGGCTGCATTCCTAAATTCAACACCATAAATAATTCCCGTGCCGAAACGACCAAGCTCGAAATATGCTTCTTTTGATTTTTTATACAAAAATCGACCCTCGATAAGATCGCCTGCCTTCAATATCATCAACAATCCTGGATCCAGCTTGGTTAACTGCGCGATCGCAAGATGCATTTTTTTTGGAATTGCTAGTGCGCTCATTGAAAATACTCAACGCGAGTTGAATAGAAAAAATTATACCGTAGGCTTCCCGAAAATGCAACTCCCCGGTCTACTCATTGTTATTTCACCTCTACGGCAATCTTTTTATCGTTCCCTGGAACGCTGCGCACCCAAAACGGCCAAAGCGCTACCGTTGCGCTTTCGAGTCCCGGCATCGCAAGCAATAATGCCTTGAGCTCACGCTCCGACTTGCTCACCATACGCCCCTTGAGGTCGTCAACCTTAATAGTTGGCGCAAGCACGCTCTTATAGTCGAGCACGACGATCATTTTCCCCGCCACAAGATCGAGTTTTGGTAATCCATATATTAATTCTTCGCTCTTTTTTTCATAACCCTGTCCCACTTCTTTCGCCGCACGTTCGGCAAGAGCCTGCACCACGTCGTTCTCGCGAAACGCCATCATGCTCAATTCCCCTTCTCCAAATATACTAAACATTCCAGCCTCGTTGACATCGGAATTTACCGTTTCTTTTATCATGCGAAATTGCGCTCCCCGCTCTAACGTCTTAAATTCTGCTGGCACCTTTTGCGCTGCGGTTGCCTTTGCGCTCTCCTCAACCACTCCCGTAATTGCAGTTTTTGCCTTTTTTATATCGTCGTCTGTCGGATATGCGCGCTCACCAACAAATCCTCCCGCCAACGCTCGTTGCGTCTCTCCATAAAAACCTTCATGCCGCGGAGTGCCTTTCAATCCCGGAATCGAAAAACGCGTTCCCGTTCCTATGTTATATTCCGCTCCGGGCTTGTCCGCGACAACCTCCGCCTCAATCGTCGAGGGGACGATTTTCCCGTCAACGATTTTTGCTCCTGGGACTACGATTGCCTCCTTGAGTCGCACAATGAGCCCACCCTCTGTGAGCAGCCGCGTCTTTTGTACTAATGTTTGCTTCTCTGAACTATACGCGTTTGATATTAATACTTTCCCCTCTGCTTTTTTTTCTATAAACTTTTTCCCAGTTGCGGGAAAGGCGAGCGATGCATTTTTTTTCTCAATAAATAGCTGTCCTGGAATTTTCATTGCTGCCGCATCAATCGCGCGAACACTCTTATCGACAACCAATGCGTTTGCGTATGCAAATGTCTTTTTTTGTGTAACCAGAACGATGTCTGCTTTCGGCAATATACGCAATGCCACAAACGAACATACTCCGCCAAGCGCCATCACTGCCGTCGCCAATATCACTTTTTTAATAGGAAAAGCTTTTGGTTTCTCCGCGTCTCCTCCCACCACGTCGTACGCCGTAATCACGAGCGGCTCTTCTTTCGACTCTTCTTCTCTTTTTGCCTCCGACAGCATTGCTTCTGTGCGCGATTCAATGTTTTTTTTCGACTGCACGCTTTTCTGCCGCACCACGATATCTGAAAATACTCCGCTTGTTCGTTGGAAAAATGGGTTTGCTGCATCAAGACCACACTCCTTCGCCAGCGCGACAACTCCATCATCAACTGATTCAATGCGTATCATCTTTCCGAGCACCTCCCCTTCGCTTTTTAATAATCGAAAATTCTGCGCTGATTTTCCAAATAATGAAAATTTTGGTATGCACAGCACCACTTCGTTATCGCTCGCCCTCACGACACGATCGACAACCAATGATGCTTCATCCTCTTTGTTGACGTATATTTTCATGATGCATTATCGGTCCTAAAACCTTTCTCGCCAACGCAAATATCGCTTTGCAATGCTGTTCCCGAGATGTTGCTGTGGGGCGATATATGCGTCAATCACTGGCATCACGTCCCCTACTTCATATTCTATATGAAATCCAAATACCGCGCTTGCCTCGCTTGAGGAAAACTGGTGTATGTGTTTTGGAATTCCCGATAGCTTCCATGGCGCGACAAGCGCCGCCTCATATCTCTTTTTGCGACTTCGGATTGCGTGCTCAATGCCGCGTACCAACAATTGTGTCTCCCCGTGTATTGCGCGATCGATCACGCTCCGCATCTACGCTTTCCCTCCTCCTCGTTTGTAT
>CAYICF010000012.1:0-11056 GCA_964361805.1 uncultured Candidatus Saccharibacteria bacterium | reverse complement strand
GCGTGTTCTTTTGGAGAATAGGGATATACGCAAAAAATCAAGCATTTATCTGTATATTTATGGATAAGACGGCTTGGCGATATCTCAATTCTTGCGAAGGAATAGAGAAATTGCCAAGCCGTCTTTTCTTGTGATCGCCCATTGAAAACTGAATCTACTATTGCAGACGAAGTGAGTATTTGTCATTGCGAGGATCCGTCAGCCGACGGAGAAGCAATCTTACAATCACAAAAATGATTCGTCTCCAATAGTAGCCGCGGGAACGAAGAAGTTCGTCAACTGGTCAACTGACGGACCGTTCGTGCGGTAGGTACAGCGACACAAGGAGGTGTATATGCTGTACTTTGTAGAGATTTTTGGGCCGAGCACGACTCAGTCAGGCCCCGGGGCGGAGGAGCAGGATTTTCCGATCATTCTGCGTGGCTTCGTCGAAGCCAAGGACGAGCAGGAGGCAAGGAGGAGCCTTGGTTTGAAGGATGAAGGGGTGTTTACCCCTATCATCGCGCTCCTTACCGCCACGACTGTGGCGGAAGCTATCTCCGCCCAAAAGAAGTTGGAGGTAGAAAAAAGCGGCGGTAAAGACAGTTACCGCAGCTTCTGCTCGTCGATTTAGTTTGCCGCGCATGTGCAGCGCGTGAGCGGGGATCCAGTGGAGGAAATGCCACTGGGCGAGACCGCAGCACTACATCGTGTGGGGAACCTTCGCGCAAGCGATCCGTTCCCCTCCACATTTCAGCTCGCGACAACTTTGTCGTTGGCTGAAACAGTGGAAAGTGAAATTTTTTAGAGGTGTTTTTTTATGAAGAATTTGAAAGTGGGAACGCACAACGGCGTCTTTCACGCCGACGACGTCTTCTCGATCGCGGCACTCAGCCGGATCGCGACCGTCGAGGTTGTGCGGTCGCGGGACCCGAAGGTCCTCGCGACGTGCGACCTGCGGGTCGACGTCGGTGGCGAGTGTGCGCCCGAAAAGTGCACGCTCGACCACCACATGAAAGGGGGCGCGGGCAAGCGCCCCAATGGCGTGCCTTACGCGGCGTTCGGCCTCGTGTGGCGCCAGTTCGGCGTCGAGGCCTCCGGCGGGGACGCCGAGGTCGCCCGCATCGTCGATGAGGGGCTGGTGCAGCCCGTCGACGCCGTCGACAACGGATTCTCGCTGATGGCGGGCGAGGAGGTCGTGAAGGGCATCCTGCCCTACACCGTCTCCAGCGCCATCTCGGCAATGAATCCGACGTGGCAGGAAGCTCCGGATTTCGACGTCGCCTTCGGGCGTGCCGTCGAGATGGCGGCGATTATCCTCGAGCGCGAGATCGTCGCGGCTCGCGGTGTTATCGTGGCCACGGCGGTGGTGCGGGAAGCCATCGCCAAGGGCGCCGATCCTCGGCTTGTGGTACTCGACCACTTCTGCCCGTGGCAGGAAGTGGTCGTGCCGGAGGCGCCGGCCGCCTTGTTCGTTTGCTTCCCGAGCGAGACGGGGGATTGGCGCATCCAGGCAATCCCGCCCACGCTCGGGAGCTTCGAGAAGAGGCGCGCGTTGCCGGAGGAGTGGGCCGGTAAGCTGGTGGCGGAACTCGCGGCGCTCACGGAGGTGAGCGACGCGGTCTTCTGCCACCCCGGGAGGTTCATCGCCGGGGCGCAATCGAGGGAGGGCGTTCTTCGGATGGCAGAGCTGGCCCTCCGCGACTAGCTAATTTTTTCTCGTCCAGCCAGCCAACTCCCGAAAATGACGGAGACAATGATGGCTGGCGGGCAACGGACGGCGACCGTGTTTGATCGCCGCAGAAAGGAAGGATATGCGTAAGTCGTTCGTGGCGCCCTGACAATCGGCGCCGAGAAAAGAAATTGATTGTTCGAGCTGACACCTCGCCTCTCGATGAGGAAAAAGTGTTTGGGCAAAGAGCAGCCCAGTCCACTCGGCGAAAGCTGGGACAAAGCACGCGCGGTCATCGGACAGTTTACGACTCGTCCGCGCGTGCAGCACTAACATCTGCTGGGGTAGCCGAAAGTTTCAAAAAACTTTTCGCCTATCCCAGCCTACTATTACAGAGGAGCAGAGAGGTAATTTCAGTTCTCGAGTTCGCCTGTAATAGTAGCCGCGGGAACGAAGAAGTTTCGCATTGATGTGCGAGACCGTTCGTGCGGTGGTTCGATGGAGCCCTTATCTGAATATGCGTATATCTTATAGGTGTCACCTGTAAGTAAAGCGCAAAATAAGGATAGGGAAGAGTCGTGGAGACAGTACTGGCCGGCAGCACAGTCTTCGCGGTTTTAAGGGAAGCGAGCCTGGAAGAGGCCTTCCCCTGGAAATTTATTTCCAGAGAAATCGCGGAGGCCTGGGGGATGACGTTGCAGTCTCCCGCCTCCCGCCTTCAGGGTCGCGATTTGTGCGACGCCTCGATTGAAGACTTGAGGGACGCCAATGACTGGCATCCTCGGTTCTCAGTTGAGGAAACAGTCCTGAAGGTGGGGGAGCGAGTGAAGCTCGACTTCCCCAGGTATTAACCTCTGCCCCGGAGGAAAAACGGGGAGGCTGTTGATTTCCAAATCATACAGCCTGTGCGGTCACGCTTGAGCGTTGGAGTCTCCTACGCTTGCGCCGCCGAAGCTCGGACACGAGCATATGATTTGAGAAGATAGTCATCGTGGGAGGAGGCCGGAATCGTTTCGCGCCTCATCCCCACATTTCAGCTTGCGACAAAAAAGAAAAGCCTATTGCGTCGTTGGTTGAATACGTGGTAGATAAGAGTAGGATTGCCACAGGCTCGATGAAGGATGCTCCGCAGAAGGCTGTGCGGTGTTGGTGGGTATAATCCCAGTCCATGACTGCTCTTTATATTCTCCTTCACTGGCACCGTGCAGCCTTGTGCGGGGCGTTTTTCTATGCCATAATATCCGCTATAGTATGGCGTCTGAAATTCCCATTTCACTCAAAGCGGAGCCGATATTCCATATCGGTTCGTACACCGTAAACAATAGCTTGTTGCTTGCGTGGCTTGTGCTCGCCGTGCTTGCAATTGCAGGCGTCGCATACAAGGGGAAATGGAAGCTCATTCCAGGGAAAATACAGGTCGTCGTAGAAAGCGTCATAGAAGGAGTGCTCGAGCTCATGGAGTCGGTGTTGGGCAATAAGGCACTCGCAGAAAAATACTTGCCATTTGTCGCGACAATTTTTATTTTCGTCATGGTGTCAAATTTGTTTGGGCTGCTGCCGATTGCGGCCCTCGGCGTCTATATCCAAGAGCACGGGGAACGACTCTTTATTCCGCTTTTTCGCGGGCCGTCTGCGGATTTAAATTTCACACTCGCGCTCGCCATTCTTTCGGTGTTTGCGACAAACGTCATCGGCGTCCTCACCATTGGTTTCGTGAAGCACATGAAAAAATATTTTACACTCAAGGATCCCGTCTCCGCGTTTGTGGGGCTACTTGAGTTCGCTTCTGAATTCGCAAAAATAGTCTCATTCTCGTTTCGATTATTCGGCAATGTGTTTGCAGGAGAAGTACTCTTGATCATTGTCGGATTTCTGGTGCCATACCTCGTGCCGCTGCCATTTCTTTTTTTGGAAGTTTTTGTGGGATTCATCCAGGCATTTATTTTTGCCATGCTCACGACGGTATTTATTGCGGCGGCAACGCACGACCATAGCGACGAAGGACATCACGCAGTTGACCACCAACCAGCAATCCATTAAAATACCAACGTATATTACTGACAATAAAGGTCAAAAATTCAAAAATAAAAAATTAACATTATGGAAGCAGAAGCTATTCGTATGATCGTCGTGGGAGCGACAATCGCCCTCGGAGTCATTTGCCCAGCACTCGCAATTGGTCGCATTGGTGCCACCGGAGCAGAGGCGATTGGTCGCAATCCTGAGGCGGCATCAAAAGTGCAGACCGCGATGATTCTCGCGATCGCGTTCGCCGAAGCGTTAGCGATTTATGCGCTTGTTGTTGCCCTCATTGTGAAGTTCGCATAACTCTCGTTAGAAAATGGAATCGTTGATTAAAAACTTTGGTCTTGATTGGAAATTACTGCTGAGCCAAGCAGCCAATTTTTTGCTTTTATTGGTGATTTTGCGTGCCACGGTATACAAGCCACTTTTAAAATTTATCGCCGAGCGGCGCAAAAAGATTAAAGATGGTCTTGCGGCGGCCGTTGAGGCCGACGCGCGACTCGCGAGTGTCAGCGAGATGCAAAAGAAAAAAGAACAAGAGGCCGAAGCAAAAGGACTCGCGCTTATTCGCGAGGCGGGCGCAAAAGCAAAAGCTGAAGAAGCGCGCCAACTTGAAGAAGCGGCAAAAAAAATCGTCGAGATGGAAAAGCGCGCGGCGAGCGCACGCGACGCAGAACGCGTGGCAATGATGGAAGAGGTGGAGGCATCGGCGGTGGCGCTCGTGACCGAAACGATTAAAAAGGCGGTAGGAAAAATGCCCGAAGGCATCGACGAGGCATTGGTAAAGCGAGCGGCACAATCAAAGCAATGATCACTCCACGAGCATATGCAGAAGCATTCGCTGTAGGGCGCGTTAGCGACGTCGCGATTGAAAAAATGGTGCGCGTCATACGCAAAAACGGCGACTGGTCTCGGCGAGAGAAAATCGTCGCTGCAATTGAGGCGGCTGCACGGGCACATGCGGGAAAATCATTGGTGATAGTTGAATCAGCGCGGCCGCTTACCGCAGCGCAGCGAGCGATGATTGAGACGAGGTTTCCGACGCAGCAATTCGATCAAGAATATCGGACGAACCCAGAAGTAGTCGCGGGCGTACGTATTGAGATCAATCGCGAATCGCAAATCGACGCAACGCTCGCCTCGGCCATCCGAAAAATGTTTCATAAGCCATAAGCAAGGATTAGCGTTTTCCATTCTACTTTTCCCATTTTACTTTTTACTGCCCTATGTCATACGAAATTGTTGAAAAATTGAAAAAAGCGATAGCGAGTCACGAAGCCGATACGAGAGAGGAGGCGATCGGTCGCGTGATTGAAGTTGGCGATGGCGTTGCGCGCGTGAGCGGGCTCAAAAAAACAAAGAGCCAAGAAATGCTCGCGATCGAAACACCGTTTGGCGAGCTTCCGGCGCTCGCGTTAAGTCTTGAGGAGGAAATGATCGGGACGCTGATTTTGGGCGAAGAAAAAGGCGTGAATGCCGGCGCGATCGTAAAAAACACTGGCAAAGTGCTTTCTATAGAAGTATGCGACGAAATCCTCGGTCGCGTGATCGATCCATTAGGACGTCCACTCGATGGTCTGGGCCCGATCGTGCCGAAAGGGAAAACCGGGGTGCGATATCCATTGGAACGTAAAGCGCCGGGCGTGCTGGACCGCGAATCGGTACGAACGCCGCTTCAAACTGGGGTAAAGTCTGTCGACGCAATGATTCCGATTGGTCGTGGCCAGCGCGAATTGATTATCGGCGATCGTCAGACTGGGAAAACCGCCATCGTGCTCGATACGATTTTAAATCAAGCGCAAGACGCCGCACGTTCGCCGGTGGTGTGTGTGTATGTCGCAATCGGGCAAAAAGAAGCGAAAATTGCGAAACTCGTTGCAACGCTTCGCGAAAAAGGAGCAATGAAGTATTCAGTGGTTGTGTCTGCGTCTATCGGCGTACCAGCTGCGTTTGCATATCTTGCGCCATATGCCGGTTGTGCAGTAGGGGAGTATTTCATGGACAAGGGGCAGGACGCGCTCGTGGTGTACGACGACTTGTCCAAGCACGCGTGGGCATATCGACAAATCTCATTACTCCTCCGTCGGCCTCCGGGTCGCGAAGCATATCCTGGCGACGTCTTTTATTTACACTCGCGTCTTTTGGAGCGTGCGGCAAAGATGAGCAAAGAAAAAGGAGGGGGATCGTTGACCGCGCTCCCGATTATCGAAACGCAGCTCGGCGACATTGCGGCGTACGTGCCCACGAACGTTATCTCTATTACTGATGGGCAAATTTATTTAGAGAGCGACTTGTTTTACAAAGGTATTCGCCCCGCGATTAACGTGGGGTTGTCCGTGTCACGTGTCGGTTCTGCTGCGCAGACGAAAGCGATGAAAAAGATTGCTGGCCGGTTGCGTCTTGAGCTTGCGCAGTTCCGTGAACTCCAAGCATTTGTGCAGTTCGCCGCAGATATCGACGAAGCAACGAAGGCGCGCATTAATCGCGGCTTGGTGCTCACTGAGGTTTTAAAACAGTCGGATATTCAACCAGTACCGGTGGAAAAACAGGTCGCCTTGATCTACGCTGCCGTCAATGGATTTTTTGACAGCGTTGATCGCGCATTGATTCAAAAGAAAAGCGAAGAGCTTTTGGAAAAACTGGAAAAGTTTCATAACGACGAGGTGTTGAAGCCCATCCGTGAAACCGGCGAACTAAGCTCCGACACCGAAGCAAAATTAAAGAAAGTATTGTTGACCAATTCGGCAACACCTAAAACCTAACCACTAAAACCTGTACCCTATGGCCTCCCTTCAACACCTTAAAAAACGTCTGAGTGGCATCAAGAACATCAAGCAGATCACTGCGGCGATGGAGCTTGTGGCGGCCGCAAAAATGCGTAAAGCACAAGAGGTAGCGTTGGGGTCGCGAGCATACGCCGTTGCCGCGCTAGAAATTCTTGCGAATATGATTCAGGCATTGTCTCGTGGTGAGCTTGCCGAATCCACCGAGGGCGCAGAGCTCAACTATCCATTAACCGCAAAACGCGTCGTGAAAAAAACCGCAATACTATTGGTGCTCTCCGACAAAGGATTGGTGGGTTCGTTTAATAGCAACGTCATTCGTCGGTTTGAGAAATATTGCAAAGAAGAGGGTATTGACCGACTCGCTGATCATTCCGAACTCGCCTTTGTGATTGTGGGGCAAAAAGGAGCCGAATATATTACGAAAAAAGGAGGCAACATCGAAAAGATATTTACTAATTTTAGCGACGTCATGGAGCTCGGCGACGTTACCGAGCTCGCGACGTTGCTTGCCGATGGCTACGCGGCAGGGAAGTGGGATCGCGTCGTTGCATTCACGACCAATTTCGTTTCAGCGTTGAAGCAAGAAACAATCGTCGCAGAGCTATTGCCTCTCAGCGTCGAAAAAATTCGTCAAGCCGTGGAAGATATTATTCCTGAAACCGGACGCTATGCGGAGTTAAAAACAAAGATTGTGACGGGGCGAAGCGCGAAGCCAATCGATTACATTATCGAGCCATCGCCCGTGGAAGTGATTGCTGAATTATTGCCGGCGTTGTTCCAAATGCAGGTGTATCATCTGGCGCTTGAAGCAAACGCGTCTGAGCATTCCGCGCGTCGTATGGCCATGAAAAACGCGACCGACAACGCCAAAGATATTATTAATGATTTAACGCTCTTGTTCAATCGGTCGCGCCAAGAAGCGATTACCAAAGAATTAACAGAAATTACCGGCACCGTCGCCGCAATCAAATAATATGGAGGGGAAAATTATTCAAGTGATCGGTCCAGTCGTCGACGTAGAGTTTGGCGAAAACGTGGCAATGCCGGCGTTGTTGAATGCACTCGAAATTAAGAGCGAGGCGGGAATAATTGTCATTGAAGTCGTGAAGCACATGGAGCCAGGCCGCGTGCGCGCAGTGAGCCTTGCCTCAACCGACGGCGTAAAGCGCGGCGATGCGGTGAAAGACACCGGCGCGCCAATCAGCGTTCCTGTTGGCCCAGAAACGCTCGGAAATTTGTTCAATGTGCTCGGCGAGCCACTCAACGAAACAAAGGCAGTATTTAAAAAGCGTTGGCCGATTCATCGGCTCGCGCCTCCATTAACGGCACAATCGACAAAGACGACGGTATTTGAAACAGGAATTAAAGTGATCGACCTGATCGCGCCGTTTATTAAAGGTGGGAAGATCGGGTTGTTCGGCGGTGCTGGCGTCGGGAAGACGGTGTTGCTTCAAGAATTAATTCGGAACGTCGCGGCTGAAGCGGGCGGCGTATCGGTTTTTGCTGGCGTCGGTGAGCGTACGCGCGAAGGAAACGATTTGTATCACGAGATGAAAGAGTCGGGCGTCATCGATAAAACCGCGCTCGTGTTCGGCCAAATGAACGAAGTGCCGGGAGCGCGTTTGCGTGTGGCCTTAACGGCGCTCACGATGGCTGAATATTTCCGCGACGAAGAAAAACGCGAAGTGCTAGTTTTTATCGACAATATTTTTCGTTTTTCACAAGCCGGACTCGAAGTGTCAACGCTCCTCGGGCGACTTCCGTCCGCGGTAGGGTATCAGCCAACGCTCGCCGAAGAAATGGGTCGTTTGCAAGAGCGCATTACTTCGACCGACAAGGGTTCGATCACGGCCGTTGAAGCAATATATGTGCCAGCCGACGACATTACCGACCCTGCTCCAGCAACAACGTTTAGCCATTTGGATTCCACGATTGTATTATCGCGCGCATTGACCGAAATCGGTATTTATCCAGCCGTCGATCCTTTAGCGTCGGGCTCTACGGCGCTTGATCCGAAAATTGTTGGCGAACGACACTACCGCGTCGCGTGCGACGTGCAGCGTATTTTGCAGCGGTACAAGGAACTCCAAGATATTATCGCCATTCTCGGCATCGAAGAATTGTCCGACGTCGACAAAGAAACCGTAAATCGTGCTCGTAAAATCCAGCGTTTCCTATCGCAGCCGTTCTTCGTTGCGGAAAGCTTCACTGGCGCGCCAGGAAAATTTGTGAAGCTCGAAGATACGATTCGTGGCTTCGAAGCGATCATCGATGGGCATTGCGACGCAATTCCCGAAGACAAATTCTACATGAAAGGCGGCATCGAAGAAATTAAAAATTAAGAACTAAAAACGAAAAACGAGAATGTAAAATTTAAAAATCATCCCGGCATGCGGGACACCAAAATTTTTCATTCTTAGCCTTTCATTTTTCATTAGAAATACGATGAAATTATCTATTCATTCCCTCAAAGGCACCATCTTCGATGGCGTGGCAACGAAGCTCACGATCCCGACCACTTCGGGTGAAATTACCGTGCTTGATCATCACCGCGCGCTGATCTCGACGCTCAAAAAAGGGACGGTGCACATGACGGATCAAAAAGACAATATGCAAGCGTTCGCGATTGGCGGAGGCGTGCTCGAAGTAAAGCCGGGGAACATTGTAACCGTATTGACCAATGATTAATTTCCCAGATTTTCAAAAAATTGAACTCCGTATCGGCACGATTTTTTCTGCTGAAAAAATCGAAGGTTCCGAAAAATTATTAAAATTATCGGTTGATTTCGGTGAGAAAGACGCGACTGGCCTGCCTGCCGTGAGGCAGGTCGTTTCTGGTATCGCCAAAACGTACAAGCCCGCCTCGCTCGTCGGCAAGCAATTGGTGTTCGTCGCCAACCTCGAACCGCGCGTGATCATGGGGCTTGAAAGCCAAGCAATGATTTTGGCAACCGAAAATAAAAAAGGAAAATTGATTTTGGTGAAGCCAAACAAAAAAGCGCCGTCCGGCAGCAAGTTGCATTAATTTAATTTCGTGGTATTATGCTCTTGACAGGTTTTGAGGTGGTCTGCTAGGATATGAAAGTTAGTGAAAGTGGAGTCGTTCAATGCAGAACGCAAATTGTCTCGGAGTGAGACAATTCACGCTCAGCACTGAATAACGCCCTGCCTGCCCGCAGCTATACCGAGATTGCAATTGTTGCAGTTTTTGGCGAAGGCTTTTGCCGTGCTATGTGGTAAGAGGGTTTGCTATGGAGGTCCTCAGAATGAGGAACCAGAAGCTCGTCGTGACCGACCCGAACGCGTTCCTTTCGCTCACCGGCGCCGATGGCGTCAACGGAGTGAGCAACTCCTACACCGAGGAGAAGGCGAAGGGTTGGGCCTCGCGAAAGAACGAAAGCGGCATCAAGGCCATCGAGACGGCCTCCGCCCCGTTCAACGCGAATTTCGCCCAGCCGGCGTTCGGACCGTCGGTCCGGCAGCTCCAGCGTATCGACCCGAGCGTGGCCGTCGAGACGCTGGACGAAGGGGACGAGATTCTGCTCGTCGCCCAGAACATGAAGACGAGCCGGATCCAGTACGTCCGGTTCATGGTGACGGGCATCGCCGCCCGTACCCTGACGGCGCAGCCGAGCGAGCGTCGCTCGAGCGCGCTCCATACGCAGTTGGCCGGCGCCCGCGCCTAGTCCAGCGGCGCTCGGTTTGGAGGCCGAGCGGACGACACAGATCCTCGCACGTTGATCAAACGCATTTAGTGCGTAGCGAGGTCGTTCGCGAAGCCTATCCAGAGGCAGAGAGGGGATCCGCAAGGAAACCTTCTCTGCCTCATTTTTTTACCAAAACTTGCTTTTTTCCAAGCGATGCTGTATCGTATGTATCTGTTAGTCCTGTGGGTTTTTGAAGTCAGTTTTTTGGTCTGGAGGTGTGCCATGGCGAAGAAAATCGTTCCGGTGTCCGGGCAGGTGGTTGGTGATTGCTTGATGATCGGCATGACCCCGACGGGCTTGCTGATCGTTTACAGCGAGCCGATCGTCATGTCCGCGATGCCGCCGAGCATGGCTGACGCGCTGGTGCAGCGGGGTCGCCCGATCACGAAGGTGCCGGCGCCGGACAGCGTCGCCGGCAGGAACTAGGTTTTTTTGGTTTCGTCGGGTTCGTTTCCGAGGAGGTGCACAGAATGTCGACCATCCCACGCCAGTGGTTCGTTGCCACTGGCCGCCCCGCAGACATGTTCCCTGGGATCGAGGGGCGGTGGATTCCGCTCGCGAGTGATGCCGAGGCGCAGCAGTGGTTGGCGGGCGAAGCGCCGACGCTGCTCCTGCGTCCCGGTGTCCCGGGCGACACAGAGACGATGTGCGCCCTGTGCGAGGAGTGGAACCTCGACGGCGCGGAGACGATTTCGGTCGCGAGGGCCACGCCCATGTCGGGCGATGCGGTCATCGTCATCGATCGCGCGAACGGCACGATCGAGATCTTCGAAGTGACGACAGTAGCGCCCGACGCGTGTCATCGCGTGCCGCCATTTAGTGGTCGGCACAACGAAGGTGATGCGGCACCGAACGAAGGTTTTGGCGACGCCGCCTTTGAAGGAACT
>CAYICF010000011.1:0-11072 GCA_964361805.1 uncultured Candidatus Saccharibacteria bacterium | reverse complement strand
TTGGGTTGCGTTTTTCCTCGAAACTTGACATAATCTAGCTTGGGTTTGTGAATGGTTTTTTGAAGGGTTGAAAGATGGAGACGAACGACGCGAAAAATTGGTTGAGCGCGGATCGGGTGAGTCATCCCGATGACCATATTGCTGACGCATTGGGTATGGTCCCGGAGGGCATGAGCGTTTCGCGATGTGCGGTGAAGTTCGCGATCATGCACGAGTACGGCGGGGGACCGGAACGATGGGCGAAGATCGCCGAGATCGCGCTACATGATGCGCGCGGCAATGATGAGCGGAGCGCGACGTTTTTGCTTGAGGTCGTCGATGGTGGTCGGCGCGTTCCAGGCGCGGACCTCGGGTCGTTTGTCGATAACGAGCTCGCGATCGCTGGGGGTTGCATTGATCGTTTGCCGGACGGATCGCGGAAGCGCGAGCTTGCGGTGCTCCGCGGCTATCACTTGAGCATCATCAAGATCGCTCAGGGCGATCTTGCGGGTGCGGCTGCGGGGTACGACGCGCAAGCGGCGATGAGCGACGATTCGCTTGCCAAGGCGCAAGCCGCATACATGGCGGCGTGGTGCCGGATGATGGCCGAGACATACTGGTGCGCTGAGATGCGAGGGATTCGGATGAGTCCGGGATTTCTCGAGGCATTCTGTTTTGCCGGCACGCAGCTTGTTGCCGCGTCTCATGGAACCGATTCGGGTCCGCGGCTGAAGGGTAATTTCATTGCCAACGTCATGCTCGGGTACTGGCTTGCGAACGATTGGACTTCTGTGGCCGCCGAGCTTTCTATGAAGATCGACGATCTTCAACGATTGGTCGAGCCGCCGCATAATCTCGGGGCGGCACTTGGGGATGGGCTGGGGTTTGCGAAGACTCTTCGCGATTATCACGAGAGCGACCGAGCCGATGCGGCAGGCGAAGGAGCTGGATTCGGCGATAATGAGAAAGTGTCGCTCGAGTGGAGATTGTGGGGGTGGTTGCTCCATCTGGCTTTTTTCGTTTCGATCTACGACGAGAATTGCAAGGAGGAAGGTACCCGTCGCCGCCAGATGTTCGGATACGCGCGGAAGATTATCGATTGTCCTGGCGTAGGCGGTGCGACGGCGAGGAGGCTTGCGAAGGAGATCCTTGCGGCGTATCCGGAGGAGGTGGTCGCGGGGGATTAGAGATCGGTTTTGTTGAATGCGTTCGGGCGCGTCGCCGTTGTGCGACGCGCCTATTTTTATTTATAATTTTGAATACGTAGTATCTCACGATCGTGAGATACTACGTATTCAAAATCTTGAGGCGCTTATATTTTTTTATTTAAACACCCGTTTCGTTTTGATATACCACTCGTTGACGAACCGGAAACGATCGGCTGGAGTTACGAGCCTTTCAGCCTTAAATCCTTGGAGTGCTGACGTTACGATGTAGCGATAGTTTGGTGAGAAGAGAAAGATCGCTGGCGCGTCGTCGTGAATAATTTCTTGTAGTTTTGCAATGAGTGGCGCGCGTACTGTGATATCCATGGTGCGACGTATTGTTTCGAGTAAGCCATCCACCTTTTTGTTGTCATATAGGGCAAGATTTGCCCCAGTGTAAAAGCGTTCTGATGAATGCCAAAATTCAAATACGTCTGGATTGTTCTTGAGCGTATTGCCGAATAATAGTAGTTGATAGTTCCGTGGCTTGATCGCGTTTGTCGCGAGCTCTTCCGGCGCAACGGGGACGACGACGAGCTTCGCGCCAATTTTTGCCCAATCTTCCTTGATCATCGTCGCCGTATCGACGAGAAATTGGATTTGTGGCACGAGCACTTCGAATTCTAATCGGATCATTTTTTTTCCGAGCGGTTTTTCGCGTACTCCGTCGTTCCCGATTTTCCAGCCATCAGTTTCGAGCATGGACGTGGCTGACTCGCTTGATGCCGCCTCTTTTACGTACAACGCTTCCGTGTGTCCTTCGATGTTTTTTGGGATTGGTCCGTAGGACGGCGTTGCGTTCCAATCGAATAATTTTTTTATTATTCGGTCGCGATCTGTTGTGGCGCGTAACGCCTTACGCACCACAGGATTTTTGAGTGCCTGATGGAGGCTTTGATTTTCAAATAACGCATAGTATTGCGGAAGCATTACATTGTGCGTATTGTAATTTCCGCTCAGCTCTTGAATTACTGCGTTGCTTTGACCTCCAAATCCATCGATTTCGTTTCGACTCCATGCGCGTATGAGTTCGCGATTTTCGGCAAAGAATTTCGCTACAATATGTTCGATATACGGCATCTTCCCGCTGTAACGAGAATTCGCGGACATGGTGTATGCCGTGACAAAACCGTCTTTTCGTTTTTCGAAATTTGTAAACGTATATGGTCCACTGCCGACAACTTCAAGATTATATGACGATAGGCGTAGGTTTGCGGTGGGGATATTCCCAAAAATATGTTGCGGAATGATGCGCAGCTCGCGAAGATTATCGATTAAAAACGCATATGGTGTCTTTAATGAGATGCGTATCGCTCGTTCGCTCGTGCGTTCGACGACGACCCCCCTCCACGTTTGTGCATATGGAGAATTTGTTTGCGGGTCTTGGATTGTGTCGATAGTATAACGGACGTCATCTGCTGAAAGCGTTTCCCCATCGCTCCAGCGGGTATCATCTTTGAGTACGACTTCCCATATCCGACCACCCTCTGATGGCGTGATAGTTGCTGCGAGCGTTGCGAGGTCGCTATAGAGTAATGCTGCAAGATCACGATCGATCGTGCTTTCCCCGCCCAATGCTGGATTCAAGTTTATTGGCTGCCCAACGAACCCCTCTGTGTATGTTCCTGCCGCTCTAGGCACCACGATCGTGTTTTGTCGTACCCACTGTGCTCCGCCCGCGAGTAGACCAAACGTTAATATCCCTCCCGCGATACGAAGCGCGAGTTTTTCTTTTAACGTTAGAGACGCAAGTAATCTCCCGAACATCTTCATTATATTTGCTGAAGCAGTACAAGATTTGCGAGTGCTAATCCGGTGAATATGATCACGCCGATGATTGTTCCAATGAAAATTGATTTTTCGATGCCGCGCCGTGTTTGATAAAATCCTCCAGCATCACTACCTCCAAATGCACCACCGACGCCCGAAGAGCGCTCTTGGAGTAAGATCAGCGCAATGACAATGATCGATACGACAATTTGTGCGATGGAGATCCAAGACATATAGATAGGGAACAGGTTATAGGTTACAGGTTATAGCGTAGACAAGCATAAGTCAACGGAGGAGCTTGACGAGGCTCACGCCTGTCATTTGCGATGGCGTAGGAATTCCTGCGAGCTCAAGTATTGTTGGCGCGATGTCTGCGAGCGTTCCTACTGCTTCACGCTCGGTTTGTCTGGCCTCGGGATTATTTTTCACACTGACAAATTCTTTTGCCACTAGATAGCAGGGAACTGGGCTTGGATTGTGGTGTGTTTCGGGGACGCCGGTCAGTGGATCAGCGAGTTGTTCAGCGTTGCCGTGGTCAGCGGTTATGACAAGGATGGCGTCTGCGGCGCGACAGGCGTCGTAGATGCGGCGTACTGCACGATCGACAGCGCCGATTGCTGCTGCGGTCGCTTCAAAATTTCCCGTGTGCGCGATCATATCAGCGTTCGCAAGGTTTGCTAAAATAAAATCCGCGCCATTTTCTTCGATTGATTGCGCCACGCGTGCGCTAATTTCCGCAGCGCGCATTTCTGGGTGTTCGTCGTGTCGCGCTATGTTGTGCGAAGGGATTAAAACGCGATATTCGTTTTTGTTTGGTGCTTCTTGTAGTCCATTAAAAAAATAGGTGACATGCGCGTATTTTTCGGTTTCCGCGATGCGGAGCTGAATTTTCCCGTGATCGGCAAATATGTCACCTAACGAGGCCCCTACGACTTCTTCGGGAAACGCCACGGCCGCGTTCAATTTTTTTGAATATGTTGTGAATGTAGTGATCGCGAGTCCTTTACTTGCCGCCATTTCTGCCAACTGGCGGATGCTGTCCTCGCGAAAATCCCAGAAAATAACGCTGTCGTTTTTTTGAATCGTGCGTGCAGGATCGACAATCGCGGGTTCGATGAATTCGTCTTCGAGTTGATTGGTGTAATTTTTTTGGAGCCACGCCTCTATCGACGGCGCCCGTGTGGCAGCAGTACCCATTGTGACGTCGAGCATTTTTTTAGTGCGGTCGAGGTGGCCGTCGCGATCAAGCCCATAGTAGCGGCCGCCAATACTGCCAATGCCGCCGATTTTTTCGCGATCAAGGATTGTTTGGAGTTTTTTGAGCAGTGCTCCCGCAGAGCGACGAGGGCTATCTTTGCCGTCGGTCACAGGGTGAATGTTCAATTTTTTCACTCCCGATAGTTTCGCGTATTGGATGAGGGCCTCTACGTGTTCGAGCGAGGCATGAACGTTGCCGGCAGTGAGGAGTCCAATGCAGTTTACCGCGCTTTGATTTTTGAGCGCAGCATCGAAAGCGGATTTGAGCGCGGCGTTTTTGAAAAACGAACGATTGCGAATTGCAATTGAGATGCGCGGGTAGTGCTGATAGAGCACTTTGCCAGCGCCCATTGTCAGGTGGCCAACCTCGGAGTTGCCTTCTTCGCCCCATGGCAAACCCACCGCAATACCGGAGGCTTGGAGTGTCCCGGCACGATAGTTGGCGCGGAGATAGTTAATGTTTGGCGGCGCGGCCATGAAGATCGGATTGGCGTTGTCGTGGGCGCCGATGCCCCAACCATCAAGCACGAGGAGAACGATAGTGCGACGCATAACTCTAGTATACTAGTCACTAGCCATTCGCCACTAGTGTTGGACAAAAAATTCAAGCTTTGATATAGTTTTATAAAAGTCAGATAGGCACGTTTGCGGCATTATGTTTTCTCTTATTAACCCGAATTTTTCATTGTCATGGACCCTTTATTACTTGGGGCTATTGCCCTTATTCTTGGTGTTGCTGTTGGATATGTCGTTCGTACCGTCCATAGTTCGCGTAGCGCACGTTCGATAGAAGCAAAGGCGCATCTTGCGTTAGAAGAAGCGCGCGTGCGTGCGCGGGAATTAGCCGTGGAAGCGAAAGATAAGGCTGCGGCATTACTTGAGGAATTTAAAAAAGACGAACGCGAGCGCAAAATTCAGCTTGATCGTGTTGAAGAACGTCTTATAAAACGCGAAGAAGTTTTAGAGCAGGAGCGTACATCGTTGACGACGAAAGAAGGGAGGCTTCTTGAGGAAACGACTCAGCTTTCCAAGGCGAAGACCGAGCTTGTTGCTCTTGAAACGCGTGCACGGACCGAAATCGAACGCGTTGCTGGGCTTTCTCTTGAAGACGCAAGGCAGCTTATGTTTCGACGCGTTGAGGAGGATTATGCTCAGGATTTAGCGCGGGCGATTCAAAAACTTGAGACTGAACGTCGTGACGAGATTGAGAAAAAAAGTCTTGCAATCATCACTACTGCGATGCAACGGTATGCGCGTAGCAGTGTGTCTGACATTACGACGTCGTCTTTGACGCTCCCGAACGAGGAGATCAAGGGTAAAATTATTGGACGCGAGGGCCGTAACATTCGCGCGCTTGAGCGACTCACGGGCGTTGAATTCATTATTGATGAATCGCCAGAAAATATTATCATTTCTTCATTTGATCCACTGCGTCGAGAAATTGCGAAGCTCGCGCTCGAAAAACTTATCAAGGATGGACGTATTCAGCCTGTCAAGATTGAAGAAAAAGTTGCTGAGGCGCAAAGCGAAATTGAAAAACGCATGGATGATATTGGCGAGGCCGCTGCGTATGAGGTTGGCATTGTTGATTTACCGAAAGACATTGTGCGGCTGTTGGGACGACTCCATTTTCGTACGAGCTATGGCCAAAACGTGTTAACGCATTCTATCGAAATGGCACATCTGGCTGGCATGATTGCTGCTGAAGTACACGCGAATGTTGAAGTTGCGAAAAAAGGCGCATTAGTCCATGACATTGGCAAGGCGATTAGTCATGAGGTAGAAGGAACGCACGTTGATTTGGGTCGGAAGATTTTGCAAAAATATAATGTTGCGGAGCCAGTCATTCGTGCCATGGAATCGCACCATGAAGAATATCCTTTCTCCACGACCGAGGCGTTTATCGTGGCAGCTGTTGATGCGCTTTCGGCGGCGCGACCTGGCGCGCGTCGCGATACGCTTGAACATTACATCAAGCGACTTGGCGATCTCGAAAAAATTGCGACTGGGTTTCCAGCAGTCAAGCAAGCGTTCGCGCTTGCTGCCGGTCGTGAGGTGCGCGTGTTCGTCACGCCCGAGAAGGTCGACGACTTCGGCGCATTACAGCTTGCGAAAGACATTGCTGCAAAAATTCAGTCGGACTTGAAGTATCCTGGCGAGATTAAGGTGAATGTGATTCGGGAAGTGCGCGCGGTTGAATACGCACGATAAACGGAGTTCGCTTGTTTCCTTGCGAAACCCTGCTATAATCGAATATATCTGATGTTAAAGGTCGGACATTGTACGTTTTATTTTTAATTTATGAAGAAAGCTGAATTTGCAATGAAGTTGATGGAAGTCTGTGGTTTTGACACAAAAAAGAAAACTGGAGAAGTTGTTGAGGCATTTTTGGATCTTATTTTGAAGGCACTCGGCCGCGGAGAAGACGTTGCGTTTCCTGGTTTTGGTACGTTTCGTGTTGTGAAGCGCGCTGCGCGTATGGGCGTGAATCCGAAGACCGGCGAAAAAATTCAAATTGCTGCGTCGACAAAGCCAAAGTTTCGTGCAGGAAAACTCTTGAAAGAAGCAGTAAAATAACATAAAAATACGCCTCTTGTAGGGGCGTATTTTTATTTTACGTTTGACGCGAGTAGCTCTTTGAGCAGCCTGTTGACCTCCATGAATTGCTTATACAGTTGCCTCACTTGTGCAAATGATTGTTCCACGAGATTGGTGATGCGTTGATTCTCGATGGTTTCGTGGATGCCGCGGAGCTTGGTGAGCAATAATTGCGTTGCCTCGGCGTGCAGCGCTATTGCCGTTCGTTGATTTGCGGTTGCACGACGGAGGACCACTTCGAATGCTTCGAGCGATATTAATTTTGCCTTTTTGAGGCGTTGCAGGTCGTTTAATATTTTTTCAAATCGTGCGTTGCCCATCGTCACCATTCCTTTTTGTCGTAGTACGAGTTCGATGCTGAAGAGGTTTTTTACGAGTGGCACATATATGCGTTCGCGCCATTCTTGTAGCTCCGCAGCGATTTTTTGAATTTCGTCAAGCGTCGCTACTCGCTCAAGCGATTTTCCTACTGCCCTGTAATGCGCTTTGCCTTCAGTAAGTCCGGCCGCAAATTTATCATTGATATCAACGGCATCGAATGTGTAATCGTCAGTGACGAGTTTTTCAATTTCAAGATTTGTGTGTTTCTTTTCCAGCGCTCCGATTTCGGCGACGCCCAAGGTCGTTACATTTTTGAGCGTCTCTTTTGCGGCGGCGAGCTTTTTGATTTCTTTTTCTTCATCGTTTTGATTGGGTTCATCTTTCGCGCTGATGAGCGATTCGGTGCTTGTTTTTACTGCGCTTCGCGCCTGTTCAATGGCGCGCGCCTCGTCTTCGCGCGCATACACTAAAAGCACGGGATTGGCGATCCCGATGATTGTGGCTCCAGCGAGCAAAACATTATAGATTTTGTGGTGCTTTTGGCAGCCCATGTTCGAGACTCTTGATCTCTCGCTCGAGCACTGCGTCGTTCACGTGATCTGGATTCTCATCGCGAATTATTTTGAGCGCCGTTGCGACGATTGTCGCAGTTTCGTTGAAATAGGTTGCATCTGCAATATGCAACGAAAAATCGATTTGTGCTTCTTCGGCGATCAATGTTTTTGTTTGTAGGCTTCCAATAACGGATGGCGAAAAGCCGTTCAATCGAAGATATGAAAATTGGCCGAGTCCGACCAAGAGCAATAGCGCGCCAAGTCCGAGCGCAAGACTATAGCCTGCGCTTTCGCGTGCGTACATCCAAATCGTTTTTTTGAGTTGCGCTGTTTTCGTGGCAAGCATGCGTGAACGCGCATGAAATTCTGCGCTTGGTTTGATGGCGGCGAGTTCTCGTAATTTTTTGCTCAAGATTTCCATGGGATAGGTTACAGGGAACAGGTTATAGTGGTCAGTATTGGAGATTTATACTTCGGGTGCGAGGACGTCGCGCAGTGCACGGAGTGCTCGATGTTGCACAAGACGCACCGCTCCCTCAGTTTTGCCGAGCACTCGCGCAACTTCGGACGTGGGGCGGTCTTCGACGAATCTCATAATTAACACTGTCTGTTGCTCTTCGCCGAGTTTCCTGATAGCTTCTTGTACGCGTTCGAGCGCGAGCGTTACATCAACGTCTGGGCCAAATGCTGTGTCAACTTCTTCTGATGCCGCGTAGTCGTCGAGCGGCACATTGCTTTTTTTGGTCCGGAAATGATCGATGATGCGGTTGCGCGCAATTTGATATAGCCAGCTCGAGAGCGGGAAACCGCGTTCGCTGTACGTCGGGATGTTTTGCCATGCATGCACGAATACTTCGTGCGTGAGATCTTCGGCTTCCTCCCGATTGCTCCCAACTCGGAGCATGACAAACCGGTAGATTTGGGGCATGTATTGGTTGTATAATATGCCAAATGCCTCAGCGTTTCCCGATTTCGCCTCTTCGATCAATTGTTGTTCTTCCTCTACCATAGAGAACGATGCATCATCGTTTTGGTTACGTTTTTATTGCGTTATTTTCATTATACCCTATACTAAATTCCATTGTTATGACTACCCCCATTCTTGCCGTTTCCGGCCTCGGCGTTGCGTTTGGTAAACAAGAAATTTTGCGCGACGTTTCATTTTCTTTATCCCCTGGTGAAAGTTTAGCATTGATCGGGCCCAATGGGTCTGGCAAAAGCGTGCTACTCCGCGCATTGATTGGCTCGGTGCCCTCGAGTGGTCTTATCCAATGGGCAGACGACGTAAGGATCGGCTATGTGCCGCAACGCATTGATCTTGAGCGTAGCCTACCATTGACGCTTCATGATTTTTTGATGACGAAAGTACGATTGCTTTCGCTGCCACACGCCGCAATCCACGCTGCATTACGCGTTGTGCGTCTTCATCCCGTGACATTATCTACCAAGCTGGTTCATCTTTCTGGCGGACAGTTCCAGCGCGCGCTTATTGCTTTTGCGTTGCTTGGCGAGCCGAACGTGCTTCTTTTTGATGAGCCGACAACGGGCGTTGATGCGCCACGCGAAGAGCAAATTTATGATACCATTCATCGATTGCAAGATGAGCGACAACTCACGCTTATCCTTGTCTCTCATGATTTGAGCTTGGTGTATCGCTCCGCGACTTCGGTTCTTTGTTTGAATAAGCGCGTTGTCTGTTATGGTATTCCGCAGCGCGTGCTTACTTCTGAAAATCTTTCCGCATTATACGGAGAACGCGTATTGTACCACCATGACCACGACCATTAGCACGCCATTATTGCTTGTATTGTTAGGTTTTGTCGCAATCGTGTCGGGCGTGGTTGGCGTTTTTGCGCTCATGCGTAAAATGACGCTCGCGGCAGACTCGATGTCGCACGTGGCGTTGCCAGGCATCGGGCTTGCGCTTCTTTCTGATATTTCGCCGATACTTGGCGCGACAGTCGCCTTGCTTTTTGGTGCGTGGCTCACGTGGGGGATTGAGCGTCGCACCGGTATTTCGACCGACGCGGTTATTGGTGTTTTGTTTTCTGCTTCGCTTGCAATTGGCAGTTTGTTTGCTGAAGGAGAAGAACTTCTTGATGCGTTATTTGGCGAGCTTGCTCCGATCTCTGCTCTGCAATGGGCGCTTGGCGTCGGCGGATCGTTGGTCATACTTGCGCTACTTTATTGGTATCGTGATCGGCTCACACTCGCGCTCGTGTCTGAAGATCTTGCGACGGCATCTGGAATTTCGGTGTCGCGCATGAATCTTATTTTTCTTTTTGTATTTGCGTTGACGATTCTTTTGGGACTTCAATTTTTTGGCGCACTTCTTATGGGTTCCATGATTATCGTTCCTGCCGCGGTAGGACGAAATCTTGGCACGAGCTTGCAGCGCACATTTGGTATCGCCGTGCTCGTTGCGCTATTTGCGATCTTCTTGGGCTATGCGCTTTCGTCTTTTTACGAATTGCCTTTCGGATCTTTAGTTATCACGATCGCGGCAATGTGTTTTGCGGGAAGCTTGCTTGTGGCAAGAGACTAATGTGGCGTTGATCATTCGGAGCGGGTAAGGGGAGTCGAACCCCTGTCAGCAGGTTGGAAACCTGCAGTAATGCCGTTATACGATACCCGCCTACGCACTTTAACTTATCAAGTTTTCTTGCTTCTCGCAAGAAAAACGGGTAGAAATAGAGGTAATGAACGGATGGATCAAATTGGGTTTATTGCTTTTTTTTATTCTCACGCTTGGCGTTGGTGCGGTTTGGATGTTTCTTGTTGGCCCTACTATTATACCGCCTGATTTTGTTGCGGCGCGACAGCGTGGCGCAGAATTCGCGCTTGAAATCGGCGTTATTTCTCAAAACTCCCTCCGTTCGCTTGACGAGATTGCGATCCATGACCGCGTTGGCAATCGTGCCGAGGCGCTCGTGCTCATTACGCGTGAATTGATCAAAAATCGCGAGCTTCATGAACGCGCCGTTGCGCTTTCAACGGAGCTCGCCAAAATGGCAGAGCAAATTCCGAAGCTTCGTCCTCGTGATGCGCGCGCGGTTGCCGCTGAGGCCTTGAGTTATGAGGTTGCAATGGTTGGACGCTTGCTTGGCTACACCGCATCGTTAAAAGAGCTATTTGAGGTGCTGCGCGCAAAATTGACTGCGCGTGAGGGCGTGACGAATGGCCGCGTGCAAGATTTGCTTGCGCAGATTAATGCGAGTGCTAATTCGATCAACGCGCTCAACAATGCGTTTAACGAAACGATGAGAAAGTTTGATGTGGAGTATCAGCGATGATTTTTTTGATCGAATCTGGAAGATTATATTTCGGTTCCCAGCCGAGGAGGGTTCGCGCTAGCGTGTTATCGGCGAGCGAATGTTTTGGTTCGATG
>CAYICF010000010.1:0-11285 GCA_964361805.1 uncultured Candidatus Saccharibacteria bacterium | reverse complement strand
GGGCGCCTTGAAGTACGTAGTCGCCCACCACGACGGCGGTACGGTTGATATGTGCGTATTTTGTTTTTGTATTATTTGGATGTTCGATCGTTACATAACCACCATACCCTTCGTTCCAGCTATTTGGAGAACCAACAGCGACGACCAACCCTTCCGCAGATGCATAAATTGGCGTTCCACACGAATTTGCAATATCAATAGCGTTGTTGTTGTGTAGCTTTCCCCAATTCCACCCCGTGGTAGGGAGTGTATAGTAGCCAGGAAACTCTGGAAGGCTTGTGACGCGCGTTGTTTTTTGTTGTGGTTTCGCGTCTGGGACAATAATATATTCTCCATCTGCGAGCGCGCGGTTGCGGATTCCGTTGTTGTATTTTGCGATGCGCGATTCGCTGATTCCGTATTGTGCCGCTATCGTTTCGAGCGTTTCGTCTCGTTGTACCTCGTGGAATATGCCCGAGATTGGGAGTACTGTGATTTCTTGTCCGATACGCAACGGCTTTTGTCCAACTCCTTTATTTGCCCAATAAATAGTATTCAGTGATATACCAAATTTTGCCGCAATTCCCCCTAGGGTGTCTCCCTTTTGTGCTTTATATACCATTGCTCCGTCGCGAATTTCAAGCACTCCTCGTTCCGGGTTTGTGTTTGCGAGTATACTCGTTCCTTCAATAATAAAAGAGCCACGATCAACCTCCTCTGGCGCCTGCGTTGTTTCGCTGATTTTTGTTGCGATAAGAAAATTATTATTTTCAACAGCGTCGCTCTCTGTGGTTGACGTTGGGCCGCCCAGTGTTGTTGCCGCAATTACTGATGAAGGCATAATTTTTTGTCTGACGTTTGTTGTCGCAAGCAGTGTTGCGACAACAAAAATAGCCGGCACAACGACGGCAGTTTTCTGTATCTTTGCCCAAATTTCTCCTATAATTCGCTTCATTGTTGCGATACAGCCTATACTAACACATATGGACGCCAAAATCCATTTCGACAATATACCACCACGCGATATACAAAAAATTAATCCAACAACAAGGCGCGAGGACGAAGCTGTAGCCCCGGCGCTACCGCAATGACAAGCAACGCAGTTGTCGGCCAATTTTTTGATATCCCGAAGGGTTGCGCTCGAAACCACGCACCGCATCGTTGCTTCTCGTCGACGTAGTGTTGCGACTACGACTTCCTCGTCGCGCCTTGCGCTGCGTAGTTTCGCGCGGCAACGCGTTGCGGTATATTGTTGAAATGGATTTTCTCAACCCTCAACAACGCGAAGCCGTACTTCACTCCGGTGGCCCTCTTTTGATTGTCGCTGGCGCCGGATCTGGAAAAACAAAGACGTTGACGCATCGTATTGCGCACCACATTGCTTCCGGCGTGCGCCCAGAGCATATTCTTGCGATCACCTTTACGAATAAGGCAGCGAACGAGATGAAGGAGCGGATTGGGAAATTGTTGGACGTTAGACGATTGAAGATCGATGACCCTAGCGAACATCGAACATCAAACATCGAACGCGTTTTGCCGTTCGTTGGTACCTTTCACGCGTGGGGCGCGCGACTCTTGCGGCACGAAGCGAAGCATCTTGGTCGCACGCCCGATTTTTCTATTTTTGACGAAGACGATGCGCTCCGTTTATTGAAATCAATCGTGAAAACGCTGAATATTGACGCCGAGCGGTTCAAGCCGCAGATGTTCCGCTCGCGTATTTCTCGGATGAAGAACGAACTTGCGGACGTCGGGAAGCTGACAGAGAGCAACCACCCCACCGATCAGCTTGCTGCGCGCATGTACGTGGCATATGAAGCCGCGCTCTCGGCGAACAATGCGTTTGACTTCGATGATTTGCTCGAAAAGGTGGTCCGGTTGTTCGTGGCGCGACCAGAAGTTCTTGCGTCGTATCGCGCGCGACATCAACATATTTTTATTGATGAGTATCAAGACGTGAATGCGGTGCAATACCAGCTGGTGAAGTTCCTCGTGGGGAATCGGGGCACGCTTTCTGTTGTTGGGGACGATGCACAATCGATTTATATGTTTCGAGGCTCTGATTTTCGCAATTTTTTGCGCTTTGATACCGACTGGCCGAATACGAAGGTTGTTTTTTTGGAGGAAAATTATCGTTCTACCGGCAATATTATTGCCGCCGCCTCAGCGCTCATCGGACACAACACTATGCAAAAGAAAAAACAACTGTGGACCAAACATGAAAATGGCCCGTTGGTTTCGGTTGCCGGAGTTGGCACTGCAGATGACGAGGCATATTATGTTGTCGGACAGATTGCTTCGCTCCTGCGAGCGCCAAACGTTGATCCCGATATTGCTATTTTATATCGCACCAATGCGCAGTCGCGTCCCATTGAATATGCGCTCCTGAAAAACGGCATTCCATATCGGATTTACGGAGGACTACGATTTTATGACCGCATGGAAATTAAAGATATTGTGTGTGCCTTGCAATATGCCGCGAATCCAAAAAATACGATGGCGGCGGAGCGCATCAAAAAGAATTTTAATAAAAAGGAAGCGACCGCGCTTTTCACCCAACTCCCAGAGTTTGGCGCAAAACTTCGCCTACTCGAATTGCTTGGATTTATTTTGAAAACCACCAATTATATTGCGACGCTGAAAGAACAGTACCAAAATGGCGAAGAGCGCATTGAAAACGTCAACGAGCTTTTGTCGTTTGCGTCTACCTATAACGACGCAGGCCTTCCGGCGTTTCTCGAGCAGGTGAGTTTGGCGACATCGTCCGATTCGGCAAATGGAAGCATCGCGATCACGACGAGTAAATCCGTAGTGACGCTGATGACGATTCATGCTTCCAAGGGGCTCGAGTTCAATCAAGTGTTTGTGGTGGGTGTGACGGACGGCGTGTTGCCGCACGAACGGTCGCTCGCGCGAAACGACGAGCTCGAAGAAGAGCGGCGACTCATGTATGTGGCAATGACGCGGGCGCGACAACTTTTGACGCTGACATTTTACGGCACCGCATCACGATTTTTGTATGAACTGCCGCCCGAGCTTTTGGACTTTAAAAATTTCAGCAAGAAACCGCGTAATTTTGACGAAGATTCGTTTGAGGATGAAGACCACATCGAGTACGATTAATTACAGGGAATAGCGTACAGCGAACAGGGCGTAGGGTAAGAAAATTTTTGTGTTTGCCCCCTGTACCCTATTCGCTGTAACCTATACCCTATGGGTCAACCCTTGGGGCAACATTTTTTGAAAAATATGACGGCAATTACGCGCATTATCGATGCGCTTGATTTGCGACGTGGAGAAACGGTGATTGAAATCGGGCCGGGCAAGGGCGCGTTGACTTTTCCGCTTGCCGCGGCGTGTGCGCGCGCGGGGTGTCAATTAGTGGCGATTGAGAAGGACTCTGTGTTGGTTCGTAAGTTGATAAGTTCAAAAGTTGAGCAGTTAAGAGGTGTTGATATTATTGAGGGTGATGCGTTGCGCGAGCTGTCTCAACTACTTTCCACTTTCCACTTTCCACTTTCCACTTTCAAACTTGTAGGGAATATCCCTTACTATATTACCGGTGCGTTGTTGCGCGTGATCGGGGAATTGCCGCATCGACCTTGCCGCACGGTGCTGATGGTGCAGCGCGAAGTTGCTGAGCGCGTTGCGGCGGCACCGCCGCACATGAATCTCCTTGCTGCGGCGACACAAATTTGGGCGGATGCGTCGTTGCTTTTTTCGCTTCCTGCGTCAGACTTTGACCCGCCGCCGAAGGTGGAATCAGGGGTCATCGAGTTAAAAGTTAAAAGCGGAAAGTTAAAAGTCCCGGAGCTTGCAAACTATTACAAATTTATTCATGAGGCGTTCAAGCAGCCCAGGAAGACGCTACTCAACAACTTGATAGGCTACAGTGGACAGTTTACAGGGGACAGGGAGAGATTACTTCTTACGCTGGAAAAATTTGGCTACACCGAAAAAACTCGGGCGCAGGAATTGAGCGTTGAACAACTCATTGCGCTTTCGCGAATTTTTTAACGTTTTCCCCACATCTGTCACAAATTCTCGTGGTATGATTGAAGTGGATGATTGTGCCTCAACAAATATTTTTTTGGGGTAAGCGCTTCTTTTTATATGGGTCCGTTGTTGCGACCGGAGTTTTTTTGATTGTCGTCGCGGCGGGGAGCTATCAGCCAAAGGGAACAGGTTACAGGGGACAGGTTACAGGGGGCGTACAAACGCCGGTTGCTGTTGGAAAGATAACTGCTCTTAATATCGATGCGCTGCCGCCACTTGTTGGCGACGTCGCATTATTGCCAACAGTCAAAGCTCCTCGCGACCCTCAGAAAGCCAGAAAAAATCTTACTGAACAGTTTGCGGCAAGTTTGGCGCGAGACGTTGTTGCAAAAAATCCTGCTGGCCCAGGCATTGGGCTAGAACGCAAGCTTGCTACCCCCGACATCAACGCTGCGCTTGATCAATTTTTGAAAAGTAATTTTGTTCCGCCGCAATTGCCGTCATATGCCTCGGCGTCTGATATTAAGATTATTCCTGACGCAAACGTTGAAGTTTTGGGTGGATATCTGAGACAGTTTAATGATATTTTTGGCCGTTGGATGAAAGGCGTCTCCTCTTTTCGCGCCCCCGATGACCTTGCACATTTTTTTTCTCTGATTTCAACTGAGCAACGTAATTCTGCGAGAGAACTTCAAGCGCTTGTTGTGCCCCAATTATTTGTTGATGCGCACAAACGCGCAATCGATTTTCTCCTCTCGAGCAGTGCCGTTGCCGCAACGTTGAGTCGCGAAGCCGATAGTGATCCTCTTCAGGCAACGTTTTTATTGAGTGCGTTTCGGCGTATGCGTACCGATGGCGTCGCTATTACACAGAGCGCGGCTGCGGTTTTTGCTCGCGCTGTTCGATATGCGCTCCATTCTTGAAACATGACTAACGTCAAACACTGCATCGTTATTTCCCTTCTCGCGTCAACGATTGTTCAGTCGTTTATTTTTCCTGTGAATGCATTCGCGCAAGCTGGCGGTCCAAGTACTGTTATTGGGCGCGCCGTTACGCGGGCGGCGCGTATCGCTGCTGCGGAGGCTGAGCTTGCGGAAGCGGTTGCTGGGGCAGAAATTTTGGCCGCCACTTCTATCGCGGCAACTGCGGCAATAGCGGCCGGCGCGAATTGTGGGCCGCTTGCTGCGATATGCACCGCCCTTTTGACCAATCAGGCGTTTCAAATAAACGCCGAACTTAAAAAAGCCGCTGACCAAGTTCTCATTGCAACAGATAATCTTGCGGAAGCTAACAAGGATATTGTTGACGACATCCTCGACATCCTCGACAAGGTTTTGCTCCAGACATTAAAAAAACGCATTCTCGACATGATGGTTGATCAAATCATTGGCTATGTTCAAGGCGAGGGAAGTCCGCGATTTGTGACAGACTGGAAGGGTTTTATGGACGATGTTGCGCAGGGCGCAGTGGGCGAATTCGCGAAAGAGCTCGGGCTTGGATTTTTGTGTTCGCCGTTTAGCTTGCAGCTGCGCCTCGCGTTGCTTCCCGTGCAACGATTCCCCGTGAATCAATTTGATTGCACGCTCGATAAAATTGTCGGGAATATTCAAAATTTTTACGACGATTTTAGAAATGGCGGCTGGGTCGCGTTCGATTCCGCGCTTCAGATGAACAATAACTATTATGGTGCGTTGATTTTGGGCATGACCGCGAAACATAACGCGATTGCTGAGGCGCTTGGGGTTGCTGGACAAGAATTGAGCGTTGGAAGCGGGTTCCTTTCAGCGAAGCGTTGCATCGACGAACTTGGCATCGAGGTTCCTCCTGATCAAGTTGAGGCGTATCGCGCAGCGGTGCAGCGCGATAGAACAGGTACACGCAAACTGACGTGCGATATTGTGACTCCCGGTCGCACGCTTGGCGCTGCCGTTGAAAAAGCGGTTGGCACCGATATCGATTTTATTGTGAATGCACAAGATTTGAGCGCGTACGTCGCCGCGATCGCTGACGCGCTTATTAATCGAGTTATAAAAGAAGGATTTGGTCTTTTGGGTGTTTCTACCCCGAATGGTCCACAAGTTGGCGCAGGATACGGGCATGAAGTTATTACCGGCCCAGAAAGTTTTCCTCCAGGGCTACGCGCGGCAAACAGTCAATTTAATACTTCGCGCAAAGATGCTCTTGACTACGTTCCTCCAACAGCAAGTCCGCAACAAATTGCTGCGGCGCGAGACGCGCGCACGAGCATTCGCCAAACACTCATTCAACACATTAGTCTTCAGTCCTCGCTTGTTGAAAAGTTAAAAGAACTCGAGAGTTGTCAGCTCCAGCAGAGCTCGTTTGGTGTTATTGGCGGCGGTGCTTCTCCGGCAGCACAGGCGACACGTCAGACTATCGAGTCTGAACAAAAAAAGCTTGATCAACTCAATATTGAAGCCGACCTTAACGACAAGGCGCTCGCGGATAATAGTGGCGACTTTCTTGCGCTTGCGTTGCAACAGCGTATTAGTCGGGATTTTTCGAACGCACAAGTCTCTATTCCTCTTCAGCTCGAATTAACGCAATCGAAATTGCTTGACTGTAAATCTGGCAAATAAACCATGACGCGATTTTTCTTGAAACAGTATAAGTTTGTCGCAGCGTGTATTCTCGTTAGCGTTTTTTTCTTTGTCGTCGCGCCAGCGACAACTCTTGCATTTACTCCCGACTTTGCTCCTATCCGTAATGCGGCCGGCCAACTTGATTGGACTGACTGGTTCAATCCATTAAATTGGATGCCGCTCGCGCTTCTTATTGTGGTCTATGTTTTTTTCTCTCTTGCCGCAGGATTTGTTTCTGTTGTTGGGTTTCTCCTCGATACTGCCGTTAATTTTAATGCAGATATTATTCATAGCACTATAGCGCTCCAGGGCTGGCTGGTGATGCGCAATTTCGCGAATCTCGCAATTGTTGTTTCGATCATTTTTATCGCTGTCGCTACTATTGTTGGGCGCGAAGAATATAACATTCGATCATTTCTTGCGCGATTGATTGTGATGGCGCTTTTGATTAATTTTACTTTTGTTATTTCTGGTCTTTTTGTCGATGCGAGTAGTGTATTTACTAATTTTTTTAAAGATAAGATCCTTGGCGGGAACGCCCAACTCGCCTTCTCAGAGACTATTAATAGTTCGCTTGGCATTGCTCAATTTCTTGAGCCATCAGAAAGCCTGTCTCAGAATTTTGCAAACGCGGTTGATAAGCTCGCGAATCTTTATGGCGCGGTGAAGGACCTTTTCTTTAATACTGTTTTCCTTTTGGTCGCCGGCGTGATTCTTGCAAATCTTGCCGTCCTCTACCTCGTTCGCTATTTTGCCATCGTCACGCTCTTGATCATTGCTCCGCTTGCGTGGATTTTATATGCATTCCCCGGCCTTGAGCATTACTCGAAGCAATGGTGGCGAACGTTCCTCCAGTGGATTGTTTTTCTTCCGGTTTCCATGTTTTTTATCTATCTCGGCGTTATTTCAATGATTAATTTCAACGGCGGCGAAGTTGCTGCTGCTACCAAATCCGTCCCTGCTCATGATGGTTTTGGCGCAAAACACATGAATCTTTTGTTTGGATTTGGTTTTCTCCTGACCGCCATGATGGCGGGGAAGTTTGTGGGCGGCGGGGCGGCGGATGTTGGGTTTAGTTTGGCCGGGAAAATGAAGGGCGCGCTCACGGGGGCGACGGGCGCTGTGGGCGGTTTTGCGGTTGGCAGATTTTTGAATCGGCAGGTTGATGTTGACGGGAAAAAGATGACACGAGCGGAAGCATGGAAGCTTGGCCTTGCTAAGCGCGGCTATGTTGGCGCTGCGAATATCGTTGGCGGCATGGCGGAGGCGAATAAGAAAAATTGGTATGGTGAAGGCGTTGAGGACTATAAGCAAAAGTACGCCGGTCTTAGCAAACAAGAGCTCGTGGCGGCTATGAAGGTAAAAGCTGGGAGTGGACTCGTGAGCGACGAAGAACGGCTTGCGATGGCGCAGCGCGCGACCGAACTTCGTGCGTGGAATGGATTAGACGCCGAAGAAAAACAATCGTATGCTGCTGCCGCTCGTAGCAAAAAAGATCGACATGACGTGCTTGCTGCCAACCCAGAGCTTATTAGCGACGCAGAAGAGGCGCACGATATTGTTGGGCCTCTTGGCGTCGGATTAATTGCGAAGCTTGGGGCTAGCGCGACTCAGGGCAACAGCGAAGGCACTAAGGCGTTGCTCGGTAAGATAGAAAAAATCCATCTTGATGCAATGTATCGTGAAGGCAACGACGATCTTCTTAAGGCTGTTATTCCAAAAATTATCGAGCGCATAACGTCTCTTAAGGCCAATTCTAATTGGGGCGAAGTAGAAATTGCTGAGGCTCGGCGATTGAACGGCATTATTGACGGCGTTTCCAATTCTCCCGGACATCCGCTACGATCATATTTTGGATCTTCTGTGAATCTTGAAAATATTGTCAACCCCGCGATAATTGCTGCTCAACGGACAAGAGAGACGCAAGAAGCGTCTGCGGCGCAAGCGACACGCCAAGCCGCGGAAACGGCTTCGACAACTGCTGCCGCTGCGGCTGCTCAGGCTTCGCGTGTTGCGGCAGAAAACGCCGAGCGTCAGGCTGAAGAAGAAAGAAATATTGGGAAAGATTAAATTTTATGCCCACCACACAAGATCCACTCGACGCTTTTCGAACGCTCCCCGCTGATATCCAGCAGTGGCTTGATTCGCCATTAGCGCTTTCGAAAATGATCGCGCTCAACAATCGTTTAAATCTTAAAGGCCATCGCCGCTCAACGTTGCCTGATTTAGTGTTTCGTTTGGTAACAAGAGACCTCGATCCACAAGATTTTGTGTCAACGCTCGCGCTTACGTTGAAGGTAGGCGACAATGCGGCGCGCGCGATTACGAAAGAACTCGAAAAAGAAATTTTACACCCGATTGAAGACTCTCTTCGTGTTAATGTTGGCATTGAAACACAACTACTCCATTTTGAGGGGGACACAACCATTGCGCCGGTTCCTAAATTTGAAGACGTTATGCCGAAGGATAGTGAAAAGTGGAAGGTGGAAAGTGGAAAGTTACAAGCTGGAAACGCAGGGAATGGAATTGAGAGCGGAAGCAAGATTGCCGCTTCGGGCGTGCATCATGACGTTATTGCGCCCGGGGTTTGGAAACATATTGATGCACCGATTGATAGTAAGATTGTCGTGCCTGCTGGTCCAGTGATTTTGCATACAGAAAAAGAAGAGACCGCGCCGATTACGCAAGCGCCGCGGCCGATTTTCTCGTTGAAGATTCCGACGAACAAAAAACAATATGTGAGTGCGCCTGCGCCGCTCGCGGCACGGGTGGAGGTGCCGGAGAATAGTGGAAAGTGGAAAGTAGAAAGCCCGGGGGCAGTGGAAAGTGGAAGGTTAAAAGTGGAAAGTGGGAACGGAGAGGGTAAAAAGGAAGAACGGCAGCCGCCGATGCGGGCATTGTCGGAGATGCACATTAGTGAAAAGTTGAAAGTAGAAAGTAAAAAGGAAGACGAGATTACTTCGTCTGCGATTAAGTCTGTGGCGCCGAAATCAACAAGCTCGCGAATTGGCGAACAGAAAATCAGTACACCAGCGCCACTACGACCGAAAATTATTCCAGTGGTGGCGAAAATTCCGCTGCGTAGGGTGGTCCACTATAGCGACTGGAGGACGCTCATTTAACAAACAATAAAAAATGAAAAGCGAAGAATGAAAAATTTTGGAGACTGATCATGAGGGGAGTTTTTAGATTTTACATTATCGCTCTTCATTTTTAGCTTTTCATTCTTCGTTATTTGTATTATGCAATACCAAGTTCCACAATTTATTGAAATCGAGGACAAAATTTTAAGCTTTGTCACAGTGCGACAGTTTGTGTATTCGTTTATTGTGGCGCTGTTTATTATGATTTTGTATTTTGTGCTCCAGTTTACCCTTTGGATTATTGTCGCGGCTGTTGTCGGCGGTATTGCAGCCGGATTTATTTTCATCCAATACAACGGACGACCACTGTCGGCGTTGATGATTGCAATGTTTTTTTATTTTTGGCGACCGCGACAGTATGTGTGGAAGCGCAAAGAAGAAGTTGAAGCGCTTCGCGAGGCAGAGTCGCGTAAAATGGAGTCGCCGATTCAATCACTCTGGTTGAAGCTGACGACCGGTACGACCGCAATCCCGAAACGCGAGCAGTCGTTGCCGCGGCGTTTTTTTGGCGGCGGGCAAGAACAATTTCAAGCGGTGCGTAAAATTACCGGGGAGAGGGAAATAGCAAGGAGGATAGACTATAGATAGTGATTAGTGGTTCGTACAGTCACTAGTCACTAGTCACTAGTCACTGATATACTAGTGTTATGCCAACGAACGAAGCTCGGCCGACACAAGAATTTGTTGATATCAAATCGATTGATCGTGGCGTTATTACGTTGAAAAGCGGCGCGCTCCGACAGATTTTGATCGTGTCGGGGATTAACTTTGATTTAAAATCCGAAGAAGAACAGCAAGTGATTCTCTCGGCGTACCAATCGCTCCTGAACTCGCTTCATTTTTCGCTGCAATTTTTTCTTCATTCGCGACGACTCAACATCGAAACATACCTTGGCAATCTTCAAGGGCGGCTTGCCGCAGAGAAAAATGAGCTGTTGCGTAACCAAATTAGTGAATATATCGAATTTATTAAGGCATTTGTCGAGAAGAATCCTATTATGACGAAGACGTTTTTTATCGTTGTTCCGTTTGATCCCGTGGTGATTCCTGGAGCCGAAGGAGGGTCGTTTTTTGGATTTTTTGGCGCCGCAAAAACGCCCACTGAATACCCAGAGGAAACTCACGCGCAAAAAGAACATCGAGAACAATTGACGCAACGCGTAAACCAAGTGACTACAAATCTTATGCAAATTGGTCTTCGCGCAGTGCCGCTTCAAGACGACGAGATCGTAGAATTATTTTATAACCTCTATAATCCTGAGTCGAAGGAGCGGAAGGCGCAGATGCCAAACGAAAAATTCGAAGCACGAAGTACGAAGCACGAAGCAAATTCAAATTTATGAATTTCAAAATTTTAAACATTGTTTCGGATTTCGATATTCGGATTTCGAATTTATAGCAATATGCAAAAAGACGTTGAAAATTTTATTGCTCCGCCCGCAGTTGAGGTCAACTCGCAACATTTGAAAATTGGTGACAAATTTACGAAGACGCTTTTCTTGTTTACGTATCCACGATATTTATCGACCGGCTGGTTTGCGCCGATTATTCATTTGCCGAATTTGCT
>CAYICF010000009.1:0-14450 GCA_964361805.1 uncultured Candidatus Saccharibacteria bacterium | reverse complement strand
TGCCGGCCGCGAACTAACTTGCGGCGTTTTAGATATTGATGGCGTGGCAACACCGCTTCCGCCCACCGAAATTGTTCCGGTTGATGCTCTGTTTTTTGATTTTGATGCGAAATATAAACCTGGCGGCTCGCGCGAAATTACTCCGCCGCAACTTCCACCTGATGTGATCACCGCCATTCAAAAAATCACGCTTGTCGCGCATCGCGCGATTGGCGCATGCGGCATGTCGCGTACCGACATGATTCTTGCCCCTACTGGCGAATTATTTGTGCTTGAAATTAATACGATTCCCGGCATGACGGCGACAAGCCTTTTGCCGCAAGCGGCTCAGGCTGCCGGGATTTCGTTTCCGCAATTGCTTGATCACATTATTGCGGCGGCGCAACGCCGGCAACTAGCCACGAGCCACGAGCCACTAGTATACTAGTGTTATGGAGGTTATTTCTTGGGAGGCGCCGGAGTTCGAACATCGCGAGCGCGATGTGTTGTGGTATTTTTTTATGGCTGTTGTGGCCGCGTTGTTAGTGCTCCTCGCGTTATGGCAGAAAAATTTTTTGTTTGTCGTATTCGTTCTTATCGCGATAGCCACGCTTTTCGTGTGGAGCAAACGTGCGCCGCGCGTCCATCGCGTCGTCATCGATGAGCGTGCTGTTGCGATTGGCAATTTCCCTCCGCATGCGCTCGATTCGTTTGTTGGGTTTATGATTGTCCCCGCTCGACAAGACAATCCCGAATGGGGTAAGCTCTTGTTACAATCGAAGCGCCGACTCAGCACGCACCTCACGATTCTTGTTCCACGCGGAAAACTCACACAGATCGCAGACCGACTCTTGCGCCAAATCCCGCAACTGGAGTACGAAGAATCGGCGACGGATGCATTGATTCGATTGTTGAAGTTGTAAACAGCTGCGTTCGTCTCAGCGCGCCCATAGCTCAATGGATAGAGTACAAGCCTGCGGAGCTTGGGATGTAGGTTCGATTCCTACTGGGCGCACATCTCCGTAAAATATCCATGCGCTTTTCAAGGCGTACGGATATTTTACGGTGCCTGATGTGCCGCTCAGTAGGAATCGAACAGCGGAGGGGGTCGGGGAACCACGATTGGTTCCCCGTGGAGGAGATTATTCAGAACCGTGGGTTCTGAAAGCGCAGTTCTGAGCCTGCCTGCCGGTAGGCGGGCTTGGCGAAGGACGAGCAGAGAGATTTCCTACTGGGCGCACATCTCCACAACAACAAACAGCCATCTGCGTCGTTATGTCCTGCGTTCCTCGCCGGCGTACCAGTACGTACAGCCGGCTTGCGGTACTCGGACAAGCCTAGCAGCTGACTATCTGTTGTTGCGGATCTGTCGATGCTTTTCGCTGTTCGATTCCTACTGGGCGCACACTTTAGAAAAACGTAAGTTCGGGTGTTTGAAAAATAATGATATAATTAAAATATCAATAAAATGAGATTTTTTTCAACAGCATTGTCATCGTTCGGATTAGCCATTCTTTTTTTAGGATTAACCATCTGCCATGTCGACGGATGGTTTTTAAGCGCCAATGCGCAGACGGCGCTTCCTGATCTTACTATTGAATCCCTTTCCTATACCGTTACTGCCGAACGTGCCGAAATCAGATATCATATAGCAAATCGCGGCACCGCCACTTCGAGCGTCACGACCTTCGTGAGAAATTTACTCGACGTCGATAACAACATTTTATCTAACCGTCTGATTGGTATTACAGCCCTCGCTCCGGGTGAGAGCGATATACGAAGTTCTCGATCTGATTCCGACAATTCAGAATTAGCCCATCTTCCTGCGGGCACAAGGAAAGTCCGCATACGGGTGGATCAGGATAATACTATTGCTGAATCTAACGAGGACAATAATGTACAGGAAGCTGACCGTCCTTTCCCTGATCTCACTATTGAATCGCTTGCTTATACCATGACCGGTGGTCAGGCTGAACTCAGCTTCAATGTAGCAAATCGCGGCACAATTTCCTCGGGCTATTCGACGTTCACTTGGAATTTTCTTGATGCCAATGGGAATGTCATATCTGGACTTGGTCGCTCCATCGGTCTTGAGCCAATCGCTCCAGGCGCGAGCGTTGTCCGAAGATTTCGCTCTGATACCGGATATCCAGTACTAGCAAGTCCTCCTACTGGAACAGTGAAAGCGCAGATATTGGTAGATCAGGATCATACCACCGATGAATCAAACGAAAGCAATAACGCGCAGGAGGTCAATCGTCCTTTTACGGATCTTATTTCTGATCTCACCATTGAATCCCTCTCCTACACCATGACTGGTGGTCAGGCCGAATTGAGCTTCAATATAACTAATCGTGGTACTTTACTTTCTGGACCCACCACTTTCCTATGGAATCTGCTTGATGCCGATGGTAACATCGTGCCTGGTGTTGGCGGACATTCAATAAATCTTGACTCTCTCGCTCCTGGCGTAAGCGTTGTCCGAAGTTTTCGTTCTGATATTGGCTACGCGATGTTGGCTAATCCTCCGGAAGGTAAACACAAAATTAAAGTACGGGTGGATCAGAATAATATAATTACTGAATCTAACGAGGACAATAACGTACAGGAAGTTGACCGTCCTTTCCCCGATCTTACTATTGAATCTCTCTCCTATACCATCACCGGTGGTCAGGCTGAACTCAGCTTCACAGTGGCTAATCGTGGCACGCTTACTTCGGGCTACTCTATATTCACTTGGGATTTACGAGATGCTAATGGAAATATTACATCGAGCCTTGGTCGCTCGATCGGTCTTGAGCCAATCGCTCCAGGCGCAAGCGGTGTCCGAAGTTTTCGTTCTGATACCGGCTATCCAGTATTAGCAAATCCTCCTACAGACACAGTGAAAGCTCGGGTACAAGTGGATCAAGAGAATGCTATTTTTGAATTCAACGAAGAAAATAATGTACAGGAAGCTGCGGTGATTACGGAAACAACAACCGGAGAAGACCTCGCAGCAATTGATGAGGAATCAATATCCGTTGAGATAGCGCAAGGTTTTGCTTATAGCCCGCGTATTCTTCCTGGTAGCCCTCTTTATTTCTTCAAGAACGCAGGAAGAGAGATCCGCTCATTTTTTGTATTCAATCCAGCAAAAAAAGCAGAACTTCGTCTTCAAATCACTAGCGAAAAAATTCTTGAAGCAAACCAACTCGCAAATCAAGGCAAAGAGAAGGCGCTTGTTGCCCATCTGAAGAATTACGAGGAAGATCTTGTAAAACTTCAAGATCTCACCGAGCAACTTAAAGAAAAGAATCCAGAGGCAGCTCAAAAGCTTGTAGAAAAATCATTGCTCAACCAATTCAAGCACCAAATGCTTATTGAAAAGTTTGAGCAAAAAGCAACCGCTGAAACTTTAGGCAGCATCAAAGCAGTACGAAGCAAAACCATTGAGCGCATTGGGCAAAATCTTTCTGCTATTCATGACACTCAAAAAATAGAAAAGATTGTAGACGCCGCTCTCACGCAAAACGGAAACCCGTTTAAATCACTGCGTAATCTTGAAGTCCTCACAAAAATTGAAGAAAAGGTATCAGCGCAGGCAAAGGAAGCGCTGAATAGCGTGCAGGAAAGGTCAGTGCAGCAGTTTAAAAATCAGTTCGAAGCACTTCCGAAAGAGCACCGCGAACTTTTTTCTGGATATCTTGAAAAAGCGAGCGGAGATAAGCTTGCATATCCGAAGATTGTAGAAGCTCAGGGTGAATTTTTGAAAACAAAAACCGAGGCGACAAAAGAGCTGTTCCTGCCCTCTAGGAAGGGGACGCTTGAGCCACAGCGCGAAAATTTGTTTGAATTTACAAAACAACCGAGCATCGCTACTCCTCCAGCAAAAATTATTCCTCAAGCGTCTCAAGTAAAATCAGTCGAGGTAGCGCTATGCATTCAAGAATACGTACCGGTCTGCGGAATTGACGGGCGGACGTATGCAAATCGTTGTGTGGCCGAAAAAGAAAACAAGACCAAGGTTGTTTATGAAGGAGAGTGCAAAAAAGTAGTTATTCCAGAAATACCGGCTGCGCAATTGCCCGAGGCATCGCTTGAACCATTGATAACCGCGTGTCCAACTGACTACGTTCCTGTGTGCGGGACTAATAATAAAACTTATGATAATTCGTGTTATGCAAAACGAGCAGAAGCGGGAGTCCAATACGATGGGGCATGCAAGGTGATCGCTGTGCCTTTAACGACAACAATTTGTTCTGATGCCAAAGAATTGATTTGTGGAACCGATAATAAAACTTACACTAATTCTTGTGTAGCGAAGCAATCAAATGTTGGCGTGCAGTATAGCGGTGAATGTAAAATAGTTGCTCCGTCGCCAATTGTTACTTATCAATGTAGCGATGGCATTGATAACGATAAAGACGGCGCTGTTGACGTAAAAGACGTTGGCTGTACAGACGAGAAAGACAACGACGAGACCAATGTTTTTGCACCATCCTTGATCGCCCCTCTGTCCAAACCAGTCATTTTTTCTTTTACTGCTACTCCTACCGCGATTGGCAAAGGACAGTCGTCGACGCTTTCTTGGAGCATATTGGGCGCTACCAATATCACGTTAAGTCCAACCGTAAGCCTCATTAAAGAAACGTTGACCGCCAATGGCAAAAAATTAGTTACTCCTACGCTCACGACGACTTATACAATCACTGCAAAAAATTCGGCAGGTTCAGTAAGCGCATCAGTTACAGTGACCGTGAAGTGAGGTTGTTATAAAACAACAATCTCTGCCTTCCTTAAACCAAATTTTATTGCGGATGAGCGATCATTAAACCACACGTCCACGCGATCAGTGAACCGTTTTGCCATACGGTCTTTCACGACGAATATTTTCTCGCCAAATAATTTCGGGATTTTTATTTTTGTCCCCATGGGCAAAAAATTTGCTGCTACGATTCCGTCGCGCACGCGCTCGCCGGATGCGGTGATAAACGGCGTGTCGTCGGTTTGATCAACGTCTGAGGAATATGCCGTGACCACCACTGGCAGGCGCGACCCTCCCGCTTCCACTCCTTTTGTTTTTACCACAGACGTCACCCTGATCATAGGCTCATATTGTTCTCCGGGAGTCGCCACCGTTGCGCCCACGCCCGGGCCAATATTAACCAACACCAACAACGCGATCCCGTTTATTGACGTTGCTTTTATGCGTCCGCTCCAACTCTTCGACCAGCGTTTGAATACTGCTCCTGTTTTCGAAAATTTGAATACCATAGATATTTGCTTAACAAAAATCCCCTTTCGGGGAGATTGGTTATGTATAGCAGACATAATAACATAAGTAAATCTTTTTGTCAATTATCAAAAAATCCCCCGGGTCCTTATGTTTCCGGGGGACGAGCTGTGCAACCGAGCGCTTTCAACGTTTCACGCATGCGATCACGGCCGTGATGGATCCCTTCGCGGATGCTCTGTTCGGTAAAGTAGATCAAGTTGAGGCGGTCGATCGCCTTGTTCGGCGTCACAATCACGATGGCGCGTTCGGCGCGCGCGAAGTTCTCGGGCGTGAGCGGCGTTAGGATATCTTGAATACGATCAAGAAGTTCAACTGGTGCGTCGAGCGCGAACAACTTGATCCCTGGGTGCTTCTTTGAGCTGAGGAGCACGCGCAGTTTGTGCTCAATCAACCCTTCGTACGTATTATTGAACGGTTCGCGGATGCGCATAAACCAGCGCCCTACGAGCCACTGCATAAACCGCGAAAGTGGCTTTTCGCTTTGCGGCTGGTCGCTTGAACAAAAGAAGACCACGTCGCACCCTTTCCGGAACACTCTTCCAAATGACGGATAGAGTGCATCGGAATATACCCTGCCAACGATGTTCTTTGATGGGAGTATTCCTGGAATACAACATCCTGCCTCAAGAAACTCTCGCCACAAATGCGCTTGTGCATAGAGGCGCTTGTTGCGACTCGAGATAAATCTTGTCCGTCGCGCCTCAGGAGATCGTCGCGATCCCTCGTCGCGCACCGCGATCTCGATTTCGGTTTTTTCGCTTACTTCGAACAACTTTCTCGGGTCTACTCGTGCGGCAAGCTGCACAAGCCCACGATTCGAAAACCAACTTGTTCCGAAGAGTCGAAATGGGATTTCGAAATAGTTGAAGAGTGCTGTGATTCCTTTTTTTCCAAGACGCAACCATGCGACGATCATATCGCGCAGCTCTGTGAATCCACACGCAACCAGTCCGCCAACTGAAATACCTTGAATGTATGTCGGTGTAACCCCCATACGCCGCAGCGACGCCACCAGCTCCGCAAACATACCCGCAGTGATTGCGCCCGTGCACCCACCCGGACCAACGATGATCCCAACTTTCTTTCGGCGAAGCATGATACTTCCCTCCACGCAAATTTCTTTCCTATTCTCCCTGTCTTCACTCTAGATCAAAACACCCTCGGTGGTCGAGAGTGTTTTTATTCGTCCACCTTCACGCGCAATTTTTTCGATTTTTCGCGGTTCAGCTTCGGCAACCGCACGGTCAGTACTCCGTTTTTAATTGTCGCCACAGATTTTTCAGCATCGACTTCTTGCGGTAGCGTGATGGTGCGCGCAAATTTCCCCCAATAACATTCTTGGTATAAATAATCGTCGTTTTTTACTCGTTCGCTCCGTTCGCGTTTACCGCGAATTGTTATGGACTCGGTCGTGATTGCAACGTCGAGCTCTTCGGGGTCGACTCCTGCAACGGTTGATTGTACCACAAATTCCGTTGGTGTTTGGTAGACATCAACGGTGAGTTGCCCCTCGACTTCCTCCATAAAATTATCGATTTCCTCCACAACGCGCTCTTTGGGAAGAGTGACGTTTGCTTTCGCAAGCTCGAATTTTATTTCTCCTTCTTCTTGCGTGTCCATATATATTATTATACTACTTCTTGTTCGGCTATTTTGAGTTTTTCGAAGTCGTTGAGTATGAAAAACGACGCGACAACAAGAAACAACGTCCCGACCATTGCCTCGGGGCTATACATGAGTATAAGAGTGTTAAATATTGTATGCAATAATGTCGCAACACCCAAACCCTCTACCACCATCACGTTATAGCTGATATGTTTTGCAATTGCCATGCCCCAATAATATCCCACCAGCGCCGAACTTAGTCCGTGGAGCAACGTTGCCCCAATAAACCGCAATGACAGCACCTGTATCGCGTCTCCTTGTGCGAGTATTGCCGATCCACTCTGGACCGCTGAGGCGACGTTTTCGACTGCCGCGAAGCCCAATGAGGCAACAATCATATAAATCATCGCATCGAGTGGCTCATCAAACTCTTTGCGCCATGCCACCACTACATAAACCGCAAGAAATTTAAATATTTCTTCTAGTCCAGCAAGCGCAAACAACGAAAAGAAGCTGTATTGCGGCACTCCGATGTTCTGTAGCGCGTTGTTGACCACAATTTGTGGCCCTAATGTGAAAAATGTCGCCGCTCCACCAGCTAAAAATGTATAAAAGAGTAATAATTTTGGCTCTGGGCGCGCCTCGTCTTCGCGAACAAAAAATAGAATCCAGACGAAGCTCGGGAGAATGCCGACGAGTAGGGGAAAGAGTGCCGCGGACATTAATTTTAGTATAACAAGAGGCTCACCACCGCTCCACTATCAGCCAGGACTCCGTGGCGTGCGGCAATTTTTGCCAAATTTCTTCGGTCACGTGCGGCATAAAGGGATGGAGGATTTTGAGCACCTCGCGGAGTACGTATGCTAAAATTGTGTTTGTATTCTCGTCTTGTTGTGTTTTTGTGGCCTCGATATAAACATCGCAAAAATCATGCCAGAAAAAATCGTATGCAATATGCAGCGCTGGGCCGAATTCGTATTTTTCGATGCCACGCTCAACGAGCTTTTTTGTTTTTCGAAGCGCGACGAGAATTTGTTTGTCTGCGGAGGTTTTCAATTTTAAATTTTGTGCTTGTTTCGAATTTCGTGTTTCGAATTTCGAATTTGCATTTCGTGTAATCACGAAACGGGAGGCGTTCCAAATTTTATTCGCAAATTTTTTGCCTGCTACGACCGCGGCTTCATCCCAACGAATATCTTGACCGCCCATTGATTGCCAAATTACGCCAAATCGCGTGGCGTCTGCGCCATGCGCATTTACGTAGTCCATTGGGTCCACGCCAGTGCCGAGGCTTTTCGACATGCGGCGGCCGTCTTTTGCTAAAATCGTCGAGTGAATCAGCGTGGTCGCGAACGGCGTTTTGCCAAAAAATTCTAATCCTGAAAAAATCATACGCCCAACCCATAGATTAATAATGTCGCGAGCGGTCACGAGCACATCAGAGGGATAATACTGCTTTATGTCTTCTTCGGATAATCCTGCGAACGGCCACAGCGCCGAAGAAAACCAGGTGTCGAGGACATCTTCAGATTGTACAAAGCTTGCCCCGCAGTGTTCGCAGTTTGGTTTTTCTACTGCAATGATCATTTCTTCACACTTTGATACGTCCTTGCCTTCTCGTGGAACGCATTTTGGTTCATGAAACCACACCGGCAGACGATGCCCCCACCAGATTTGACGCGAAATACACCAGTCTTTAATGTTTGTAAGCCAGCTAAAAAATCCTTTTTCAAAATTCTTAGGAACGATCTGTGTTTTTTTTGACTTCACGACCGCGGCGCTTTTTTTTGCAAGCTCGCGCATTTTCAAAAACCACTGGTCGCTTGCGAGCGGCTCTAAGACGCTATCGCACCGCGAACAACGAGCCACGTTATGGGTATAATCTTCGATTTTTTCGATCAATCCTTCGGATTGAAGCGCCGCAACCACTTTCTCTCTTGCCTCAGCAACCTTTAAGCCTTTATACGCTTCGCCGGCGACCTCCGTCATACGACCGCGGCCATTAATAATGTCATAAGAGGGGAGCGAGTGCCGAACCGCGATTTCGGCATCGAGCATGTCGTGCGACGGTGTTACTTTGACCATTCCCGTCCCGAAACTCATCTCGATCGCAGCGTCGGCAACGATCGGGATTTCGCGATTACATAGCGGCAACTGTACGTTTTTGCCCACCAGTTTTTTATATCGTGCGTCTTTTGGATTTACCGCGACCGCAGCGTCGCCGAGCAAGGTTTCGGGCCTTGTTGTTGCCACGACAATGTTTGAACCTCCAATGATTTTATATCGAATAAAATATAACTTACTGGGTTCTTCTTTATATTCAACCTCTAAATCCGAAAGCGACGTTTGACATCGTGGGCACCAATTGACTACTCGCTTGCCGCGATAGATTAAGCCTTTTTCGTAATAATGAATAAATGCGCGGGTGACCCATGCGCTATATGTAGGATCCATCGTGAACCTCGTGTGCGACCAATCACACGAAGCGCCGAGCCTCTTGAGTTGGTCGAGAATAATTGTGCCGTATTTTTCTTTCCATTCCCACACCTTTTCAACGAACTTCTCTCGTCCGAGATCGAAACGGCTCACGTTTTCTTTACGCAACTGCTTTTCGACAACGTTTTGTGCCGCAATGCCGGCATGATCAATGCCGGGGAGCCACGCCGCGTTTTCTCCCTTCATTCGGTGGTAGCGAATTAAAATGTCAGCAATAGTTGCATTCAAGGTGTGGCCCATGTGGAGGCTACCAGTAATGTTTGGCGGCGGAAGAAGTATTGTGTACGTTTTTGTTTTCTTGTTTTCTTGTTTTTTTGTTTTTTTTGGTTCAAAAAATCCGCGCTTCATCCATTCCGCATAGATGCGCGCTTCGACGTCTTTTGGGTTGTATGCAGAAGGAAGTTCTTCGGGCATGACTTTTTTAGTTCTTTAGATCTATTAAATTATAGACTTAGTGTTGCGTCAGCGACAAGCGGATACGCTTTCCCTCGGCGACGCACGCGCATATATGCCGCGACGGCGATCATTGCGGCGTTGTCGGTGTTGTAGTCCATTGCTGGCGCAATGAACGTGGCGTTAAAATTTTCCGCGGATTTTTGAAGTGCGGCACGAAGCGCGGTATTTGCTGCCACGCCCCCACAAAGAACAACTGATCGCGCACCAAATTCAGCAACTGCGCGTTCGGTTTTTTTTACCAACACATCGATTGCGGCGGCTTGAAACGATGCGGCAACGTCGGTAAATAAAGAATTTTTATGATCACGCAAATAATACAATACCGCTGTTTTTAGTCCTGAAAAGCTAAAGTTATAATTTTTTTCGCGTAGCAATGGTCGCGGAAATTGAATTGCTTTTGGATTTCCTTTTTTTGCGAGCGCTTCAATGGCGGGGCCGCCTGGATAGGGAAGTCCGAGCATGCGCGCTACTTTATCAAATGCTTCGCCAACCGCGTCGTCTTTGGTTTTACCCAACACTTGCCAATAATTAATGTCTTTCATGAGAACAATCATCGTGTTGCCACCACTTACCAGTAAAACCACAACAGGGAATTGTAATTTTTTTCTTTCTACTTTTTTCTTTTTACTTTCTACTACAGTTTTTTGCTGCAGCAAAAAACTGTATAAGTGGCCCTCGAGATGGTTTGCGCCAACGATGGGAATTTTTAATTCTTTACTGATCTTTTTCGCAAATTCTATTCCAGCCCAGAGCGCAGGCTCAAGACCTGGGCCGACGGTCACGGCGACATAATCAATGGAATGTGAAAAGTTAAAAGTGGAAAGTTTTTTATAGAGAATTGGTAGATGATCAATATGGGCTTGCTTGGCGAGATTAGGAACCACGCCGCCCCACTTCGCGTGGAGCGCTGTTTGCGACGCAATTAAATTTTCCACGACTTTAACGCGAGGAAATTCGCTCTTTTTTTGCTTCTCGACGTCAACTAATGCGATACCAGTGTCGTCGCAACTGGTTTCTATAGCCAAAATACGCATGGCGTGGAGTATGGATGGAATTTGTTGTGAGTTTTTATTCTTTAAATAAAATAGTAGTAGTTTATAGGAAAAGCTTATACTGTGGAAAAGTATTTTTTTATTTAGTTTTTACAAGATTATTATCCGTTGCCGGATTGTGGATTAGTGTGTGAGTTTCTTTGTGTTTATACCCACAACGTTTTTCGCCACTCGTTTTTTATAAAATTTATCCTACTTATTCATTCTTGTTTTTATTTGTTTTCCACAAGCTTTTGTAGTCCCATCGGGATTCGAACCCGAGTTTCCTCCGTGAAAGGGAGGCGTCCTAGACCAGGCTAGACGATGAGACCATCCTCGTTTTATACAATAAAATTGATTTTTTCACAAGAATTTATTCTAAATGAATCTTTTTTTGAAAACTAGCGAACCGATCTTTCAGTAGTGGATATTTTTTAAACTCTTGATCCGCCTTTACAACCTCCACTGCTGCGTTTCGCGCAAGACGCACTAATTCTATGTTTGTGAGCGCTTCCATTGCCAAATCTGGGAGCCCCGTTTGACTTTCGCCGAAAAATTGACCAGGTCCGCGAATCGCAAGGTCTTTTTCCGCAAGCTCAAAGCCGTTTTTTGCCTCTATGAGAGAATTTAATCGTTTTTGAGTGTTTTTAGTTGCTGATTCACTAAACAGCAGACAAAATGACTGATGTGCGCCGCGGCCCACACGACCACGAAATTGATAGAGTTGTGCTAAACCGAAATGTTCTGCGCCTTCAATGACCATTATGGTGGCGTTTGGTATATCTACCCCTACCTCAATAACAGATGTTGATACTAGTATATTAATTTTCCCAGCAACGAATTCTGCCATGACCGCGGATTTTTCTTTCGGCTTCATTTTGCCGTGCAACATCGCAATGTTTAGATTTGGAAATATTTTTTGCGACAATTTTTCATATTCAGCCTTCACTGCCTTCGCTTCATTCCAGAGTAATAATTGTTTTTCTCCAGATTGAACAACCTCTACCTTTTCAATGCGCGGACATACCACAAACGCCTGCCGTCCCTTTTTGATTTGTTCGGCAATGAACGTATATGCTTTATTGCGATTTTCAGGTGAGACGATTTTAGTGATGATGGCGTGACGGCCCTCGGGTAATTCTGTGATGAGTGACAAATCAAGATCGCCGAATATCGTGAGTGTGAGCGTGCGGGGGATTGGTGTTGCGCTCATTGATAAAAAGTGTGGCGAGAGGCCTTGTTTTTCACCGAGGAGCGCCGCGCGCGCTTTCACCCCGAATCGATGTTGTTCGTCTACGATTGCGAGGCCAAGTGACTGCATTTCAACCGATTTTTGAATTAACGCATGCGTGCCAACCACTATTTTAACCTCCCCACGCCTTACTTGTTCTTTTAACTCATCCTTTTTGATTGTGTTTTCTAAGCCATCACCAAAAAATACTCGCACGCCCGAACTGGTGAGTAAACCAATTGGGACTTGGAGGTGGCCAAAAATGCGTGCGAGTGTTTTGTAATGCTGTTGTGCTAACACCTCAGTTGGTGCCATGAATGCGGTTTGGTGTCCATTTTTTGCGGCAATCATCGCGGCTAATGCGGCGATGACCGTTTTTCCTGATCCGACATCGCCTTGGAGTAATCGATTCATGGGGCGCGTTTTTGCGATGTCGTCGACAATTTCAGCAAGGCTTGTTTTTTGCGATGGCGTTAACGTGAATGGTAAACGCGTAATCATTTCGTTTTGTGTCTCTTGTGTTGCTGTAAGCGCTGGCGCTTTTTCTTTTGCGAGCTCAATACGCGTTTTAATGTTGTTGAGTTGAAGCAGAAACAAATCCTCAAACGCGAATCGTTTTTTTGCCGCAGTCACATCGTCTAACGTGTTTGGAAAATGTATTGCGCGGAGCGCGGTTGTGAGATCGTGGAGTCCGGCGAGCTTGAGCACATCCTGCGGAATAAAATCTGGCAACACGCTGAGCCCCCCGAGGATTGGTTTGGTGAGATACCGAATTCCTTTTGAGGTTAGCCCTTTGGTTTCAGGATAAATCGGAATGAGGCCTCCGGTGTGTTTTGTTTGTGTTTCGGCGCCATGAATCAATTCATATGACGGGTTTGAAATATACATACGATCTTCGGCGTATGCGATCTTCCCTGCAAAACTTACCATACGTCCAATTGGCAACATGCGCGCGATGTAAGGCTGGTTAAACCACACCGCGACGACAGACCCGCTTTCGTCCATAATTTCCGCTTCTACAATCACCATGTGTTTCCGAAATGTGCGACGCACATCGACGTTTTGGATGACGCCGTGTACGGTTGCTGTTTCACCCGCTTCAAGTTCTGCGATTGGTACGATGTTGGTATAGTCTTCGTATCGCGCGGGGAAATGCCACAATAAATCATGCACGGTTTTAATGTGCATCTTCGCGAGCTTCAACGTGAGTCGCGTGGGGACGCCTTTTATTGCGGCGATGGGAGTGGAGAGGGTAATCATAGTTTGACGGACTGATGAAACTGGCGCATCTCGGTGTCGCACTTCACAAAACCTCGCTCACTGTACCGCAGTGGGTACAGCTCGTTCCGTTTTGCTCGCGCTCCTAGAGCTGCATCCAGTTTTATCAGTCCTCGTGTGTTTGTCGCGCTAGTAAATAGTTACTAGTGTGCACCCAGCAGGAATCGAACCTGCGACCATCTCCTTAAGAGGGAGCTGCTCTACCAACTGAGCTATGGGTGCAACATAACCCGACTCATTGTTACGCTCACATAATACTATGAAATGTGATGTGCGCGCAAGATATTATTGAATCGCGCGACGCATTATTGACGCGTTGTTTCGCTCCCGCGTATTTTTGACCAACCGATTTGTGCGCCCACCAGGATTTGAACCTGGAACCCCCTGCTTCGAAGGCAGGTGCTCTATCCAATTGAGCTATAGGCGCGTCATAGTTCGGAAACAATTTTCCCACTCCATTACTTTCACCCACACCATAACCGTTCCTGCGTCAACACGCAAACACCCTTTATATTTTTCATTGACGAGCTGGTATCAATATGCTATGATAGTTTGTAATATCGGGGCATCGGCGAAATCGTACCTTGAGCAAGGAGATCTCCAACTAGTCGGGCTTTACGAGGAGAAAAAAAATGACTAACGAAAGACGCTCGTTGCTCGAAGACCTTGCTTGGGCGAATTTCTCGCAATCGGACGCGTATCCCGTTGGATACGACCTTCCGAATAATGCCTTCCTGGTTGTATGTGAAGGAGGCGACGAGAACGGAATGGCGTACGTTCGAGACAAAAATGGGCGGTTGTGGGTTGGCCCACCCAGTCCCGATGTGCTCAGAGCGTTCTCTGTCATCCATGGCCTTACCGACACAGCGCCAGCCCGCACTTGTTCGTGAGAACGAGTGCATTTTTTATTTCGCAAACAGATTTTTTGCTCCCGAGACTTCAAAATGCAAATGGCAGCCGGTGGGACCGTGCGTGAGGCCGGTCGCGCCGATGTAGGCGACGGTGTCGCCTTGAAGTACGTAGTCGCCCACCACGACGGCGTTACGGTTGATATGTGCGTATTTTGTTTTTGTATTATTTGGATGTTCGATCGTTA
>CAYICF010000008.1:0-14451 GCA_964361805.1 uncultured Candidatus Saccharibacteria bacterium | reverse complement strand
CTTGATTTGCTTGCGCATGCCGATTTGCGCGAGATGTTTCGCAAAAAAGCAAAATTTTGGAATGCGGTGCGACAACAGCTTGTCAAAAAAGGTTTTCTTGAGGTTGAGACCCCCGTGCTTGAGGCGGTGCCCGGCGGCGCAGACGCGCGGCCGTTTATCACCCATCATCACGCGCTTGATTTTGATTTATATCTTCGTATTTCTTTGGAGCTTCATCAAAAACGATTGCTGGTTGGTGGATATGAAAAAGTGTTTGAAATTGGGCGCGTGTTCAGGAACGAAGGCATCGACGCCGAACATTTACAAGATTATACCGCGATGGAATTTTACTCCGCGTATACCGACTATCGGACGCTGTTGAAATTTATTCCGCAGTTTTATCGTGCGGTGATTAAAGCGACGACCGGTGGGTTTACCACAACGTGGCATGGGCAGACGATCGAATGGGGAAAGCCATGGAAAAAATTGGATTATAGTAAAGCGTTCAAAGCCGCAACGGGGCTTATGATTGCGAAGGCGAGCGTAGATGATCTACTCGCCAAAGCAAAAGAGCTTGGCGTTTCTGTTCCTCCGGGACAGAGCAAGGGTCGGTTGATCGATCTGATCTATAAAAAAACAATTCGCCCCATGTTGATCCAACCTACACTTCTCATGAATCATCCCGTAGAAATTTCTCCGCTTGCAAAGCGCCATGCAGATGATCCTTCGAAAACTGAGCGCATACAGGTGCTTGCGTGCGGAACAGAGCTTGGGAATGGGTGGAGTGAATTAAACGATCCAGCTGATCAGCGAGCGCGATTTGAAGAACAAGCGCGACTTCGCGCAGCAGGCGACGAAGAAGCGCAAATGATGGATGAAGATTTTGTGGAATCTCTTGAATATGGCATGCCACCGGCATCGGGTTTTGGGCTGTCGGAGCGATTGTTCGCTATATTGATGGATAAGCCGGTGCGGGAAACGGTATTGTTCCCGTTGATGCGACCGAAAGGATAAATTCGAAACACGAAGCACGAAACTCGAAACAATGTCAAAATTCAGATTAAAAATGTTTAAATTTTAAAATTTCTGTCATTCGAATTTGTTTCGTATTTCGATATTCGAATTTCGGATTTATCAATCATGAAGAAGGTAATGCTCTTCGGGGTCTTTGATGGGCTCCATGCGGGACACCGCGCGCTTCTTAAGGAGGCGCGGCAATATGGCGATTATGTGATCGTTGTCGTGGCACAAGACCATATTGTTTCTCATTTGAAAGGGCACGAGCCGAAATTTAATATTGCTGATCGTATTGCGCATCTTGAAGCTGAAGATGGCGTCGACGAGGTGGTGATTGGCGATCGTGAGCTTTCTACGTGGGAAGTTGCCAAAAAATATCAGCCCGATGTTGTGCTCTTCGGCTATGATCAAGACGCGCTTCGAAAAAATTTCGAGGAGCATCTTTCCGACTTTGATTTTCATCCCGAAATGTATATTGCAAAAGATTTCGAATCGCAGGTGTTCCATAGTAGCTTTTTAAATCAATAGATATATTGTATGCTCAATCCCAATGGCGCTACTCTGAAGCAGACCGTTTCGCCCTCGTGCCTCCGGCTTGAAAACGAGGGCTGCACTTCGCTTTTAGTCTGTTTCGGAGTAGCGCCATTGGGATATTGCTTATTTATTTTATATGATCGACATTAATTTTATTCGTGACAATTTAGCAGAGGCAAAAAAGTTGCTTGCCCGCAAAAACGTTGACGAAAAACTCGTGCAGCAATTGTTCGATGTGGACGTCAAGTGGCGCCTGGCGACGCGTGCGATGGATGAATTGCGCGCTGCACTCAAAAAACAGAGTGACGCCCGCGCGATTGAAGACGCAAAGAAAACAAAACTTGCGATCAAGGAAGGCGAAACAAAGTTGGCCGCGCTTGCTGTCGAGCGCGATGAGTTGTTGTTGCGTATTCCTAATTTTCCCGATGCATCATGGCCTGCGGGGCGTGACGAGCGTGAAAATGTGACGCTACGAACGGTTGGCGCAAAGCCACAGTTTGTATTTACTCCCCAAAATTATTTAACGCTTGGCGAAAAACTTGGCATTATTGATGTTGCGCGAGCGGCAAAAGTTGCTGGTTCTCGTTTTGGATACTTGTTTGGCGAAGCGGCGCTTCTTGAATTCGCTCTTGTGCAGTTCGCATTTTCCACGCTTGTTAAAAAGGGTTTCCGACCGGTGATTCCTCCAGACATGATTAAACCCAGCGTGTATCGCGGCATGGGGCGACTTGCGGGTGGGCAAGAAGACGAGCGGTATTATCTTCCCACTGATGATTTATTTTTAATTGGGAGCGCCGAACATACCATCGGTCCTATTCATGCCGATGAAATTTTAGAAGAAAAACAACTTCCAGTACGTTATGTTGGATTTTCGTCTTGTTTTCGCCGTGAAGCTGGCTCGTATGGCAAAGACACGAAAGGTATTTTGCGCGTTCATCAATTCGATAAAGTAGAATTGTGTTCATTTGATCATCCTGAAAAATCGAACGAGGAACACGAGTTTTTATTGAGCGTTCAAGAAGAAATGTTGACGTCGTTGGGGCTTCATTATCGCGTTGTGCAAAATTGCACTGGGGACATGGGATTTACTGATGCGCGACAATATGACATTGAAACCTGGCTTCCTGGTCAGCCTGGGCCGAATGGGACGGTGGGTAATTATCGTGAGACGAATTCGTGTTCCAACACTACGGATTTTCAAGCGCGTGGCGTGAACGTGAAGTATCGCCCATCGAAGGGACCTCCTCAATTCGTGCATATGTTAAATGCGACGTGCTTTGCAATTGGACGGGTTTTAATTGCGATTATTGAAAATTATCAACAAGCAGACGGAAGTATCATCGTTCCCGAAGTGTTGCGACCATATACTGGATTTGATAGGATTTCTAAAACCCGTTAGTATTTGAGCGTTAGTGTTTCTCCCTTGTTTTTGTGAGGTGCGACATGGACGTCGTCATGAAGTTTGGTGGGACGTCGCTGGGGACTCCGGAAGCCTTGAAGCGAAGTGCGGCAATTGTCCAGAATACGGTGTCCTCTGGACATCATCCCGTTGTGGTGGTCTCAGCGCTCGCGAACGAGCGTGGCCGGGCGACGAAGAAACTCGAGTCGGGTGAATACGATTGGGTTGTCGGGGAATACCGCGCGCTTGCAGAAGCGCTCGGCGTTTCGCAGCCGTTCGCGCTTTTGAACGAGTTCACTCATCTCGTCGCATCTTTGAAGCTCGGTGGCGTTCTTTCTGTCGAAGTCCGTGATGAAGTTGCGAGTTTCGGCGAGAGACTGATGGCGGAGACGTTCGCGAGTTACCTGCGTACGATTAGCGTCGCTGCTCAACCCGTGGATTCTCGCGAATTCGTTGTCGTGTCAGATGGCGCAGTGCTCGTCGACGAGACGCGTGCGAAGATTGTTTCGTACTTTCAGAGTTTCCAGCGGGTTCCTGTTGTGACCGGATTCATCGCTCGGACGCTCGAAGGAAAAACTGTGACAATTGGTCGCGGCGGGTCGGATTTGACCGCGGTGCTTTTTGCTGCCGGACTCGGGATTCGCAATGTCGAGTTGTGGACTGATGTGTCCGGCATCATGACTGCAGATCCTCGTATTGTCCCAGATGCGCGTGTCATTGATGCGATGAGCTACGATGAGGTGCTCCAAGCGGTTCGCGCTGGAGCCAAAGGAATTCCGCCCGAAGCGGTCCTTTTGGCGCAGCAGTTCGGTGTCGTACTTGCCGTGCGGTCGCTTGCGGATCCTGAAGCTCCAGGAACGCGTATCGGCGCTCCATCGTTTCACCCGTCGTGCGCGCCAAAACTCGTCGCGCATCATGGGCGTGTCGTGTTGGTCACCGTGTCGAGCACGTCGTTCCCTGGAGTGTCGGGAACGATTGAACGTATCACGGGAGTTCTTGCGAAGCATCGCGTGAACCTCGGAATGCTGGCGCAGTCTCTCTCGGAGCATTCTGTCGCGTTCGTTGTTGATGAGTTGGATGCTGCTACTGCACACCAAGCTCTTGTTGCGCTTTTCGATGGTAAACTAGTGACTGTAGAGGGGCCGACGCTGTGCTCGGTGATCACGGTTGTCGGCGAGGCTATGAAAGGAGGTGTCGGGATTTCTGGGCGGCTGGATAGCGCATTCGGTCGTGCTGGAGTGAACATCCTCTCTGCTGCGCAAGCGCGCGAAGATGCCATCTCGATTGCATGTGCGCGCGACGATGGCCCAGCAGCGCTCAGATCCGCGCATGCTGAGTTTTTTGAACATGATGGCGCGCCTGCGTTTTTTCTTCTTGGCGTTGGGACGATCGGTGGCACGACGCTGCAACAGCTTGGTGCGATGGCGCTTCCTCGCGGAGCACATCTCTGTGGTGTGGCAAATTCGAAAAAAATGCTTGCTTCGCCGCAGGGGATTATGCCGAGTCGCGCCCTTGAACTTCTGCGAGAAAGCGAAGATGTGTTTACGCTCGATGCGTTTGTTGCGGCAGCGAAGCGTGTGCCCGCGAGTCAGCGCATTATCATTGACTGCACGCCGAGCGAAGCAATCGCTCGTTGCTATCCCGAGTTGTTCCGTCAGGGGTTCGACGTCGTCGCGGCCAACAAGTGTGCGAATAGCGCCTCGACTGACGACTATATCGCACTCATGACCGCGCTTCGTAATTCTGGTCGGGCGTTTCGTGATTCAGCGAACGTTGGGGGGAAACTGGGAGTGATCCCTGTGCTTCTTCGATATGCGCCACTCGTGACGCGCGTCGAAGCGTTGCTTTCCGGAACGTTGGGATGGTTGTTGAGCCATTACAATAGTACTAAGCCATTCCTCGCGCTTGTTGAAGAGGCGCGAATGCTTGGACTTACTGAGCCTGATCCTCGACTTGATCTTTCCGGAGAGGATGTCGCGCGGAAATTGTTGATTCTGCTTCGGAAGCTTGACGTTCGTGTTGAGTTTGCTGACGTTCGTCCGTTTGTCGAAGATCTGTGCGGAAAAAACGAAGCGTATTTCTCTGAGCGACTTGCTGCGGCGCAGGCGTCAGGTGGGGTGCTTCGTTATGTTGCGCATTTTTCCCCTGATGGCGAAGTTGGCGCCTCGCTCGTTGCTGTTGGCATAGAGAGTCCGTTTTATTCGGTGTGCGATGCAGAAAACGTTGTGGTGATTCATACCACGACGGAGCCGCCGATCGTGATTCGTGGTCCGGGAGCTGGCCCGGCTGCAACTGCGGAAGCAGTAATTCTTGACCTGATCGATCTTCTTCGCTACGTTGGGTAACCTACGTAGCTTTTTTATTATTTCTCGTGTTATATTTTACAGACTATGCCGGGTAGTGAAAATTCGATCGCTATCCGGAAATTAACCCAATCGAATTTCTACTACCCGGTATGGAAACTCGTGATACGCGGACGTGGATTGCAATTAGCGCCCGCGCGGCGCGGCAGAATGTGAAAACCATTCGAGGATTACTGTCTCCGAAAACCGCGCTGTGGGCTGTCGTAAAATCAAATGCCTATGGACACGGAATTTTTGTGATGCCCAAATTGCTTTCCGAGTCGGGCGTTGATGGATTTTGTGTCGATACCTTACTCGAAGGCGCGCGACTGCGCGAGCAGGGGATCACAAAGTCGATTTTGGTGCTTGGGTTGACCTTGCCGCAATTATTTCCGCTTGCGCAGCAGCACGATATTGCGATTACCGTTTCGAATTTTGACGCGCTTGCGTGTTTATTAAAAGTAAAAAATCCGCCGCGTTTCCATCTTAAGCTTGATACCGGCATGCACCGGCAAGGGTTTTTTCTGGACGACCTTGCGCGCGTCGTCCAGAAAGTCAAAAGTCAAAAGTCAAAAGTCAAAAGTCTTTTGTCTGGGATTTATACTCATTTTGCTTCGGCGAAAGATCTAAATTATCCGGGATATACCGATATGCAGTTTGCGGATTTTTTGCGCGGTATCGCATTGCTTGAGAGGGCGGGTTTTAAAAAATTGATTCGTCATGCTGCCGCAACTGGTGGTGCAATGATTGATAAAAAATATCATTTGGATGCGGTACGTATTGGAGCGGGTTTGTATGGTATCTGGCCATCTAAAGAACTTGAGATACAGTTGCCCAACGTGCGACTTTCTCCGGCGCTTTCGTGGCATGCCATTGTCGGCGAAGTGAAGCCGATTCAACGTGGAGAGTATATCGGATACAATTTGGTCTATCGTGCACCCGTTCGCTCAAAAATCGCTATTATACCGATTGGGTATTGGCACGGATTCCCGTTCGCGCTTTCGAATACTGCGGAGGTGTTGATTCGTGGGAGGCGAGCTCGCGTTGTGGGACGCGTGTCTATGGATATGATCACGGTAGACGTTGGACATATTCCAAACTGTCGCTTTGGCGATGAGGTTGTTTTGATTGGGGCACAGGGCGGCGCGTTTATTGGAGCTGATGAGTTGGCGCGTTTTGTGGGCGCTTCCCATAACTACGAGATTCTGACGCGCCTCAATCCATTGATTGAACGAGTTGCTGTATACTAGTAGTTATGAATGGACGGGCTCGGATGTTTTTTCGTCTCAAGCTTTATGGGGTTCTCGGACTTATTTTTTTGATTTTGATTCTGGGCTTTGCGGCGGTACGATGGCTGCCGATCTTGCGTTTCAACACCATACAAGCTTTCGACGATCGTGGGCAATCGATTGCGCCAACGTCGTTTTTTATTTTGCTTTTTCGTGATCCCGTGGTGCGCGCGTTTGGCGAAGATAGTATTATATTGTGGCTTGCATCGGCGCTCGATTTTCATCCGTTGTTACTCCCCAACGTTGATACCGCTATTGATTGGTGGGAAAGACGATTAATCGTTCGTCCCAAGCCGCAAATACGAACATTGATTTGGTGCGCTATCGAACACTGTTTTTGGATGAACGAACAGGGAATTTTATTTGACGTTGCGCCAGACGTTGAAGGGCAATTGGTGCGACGCGTTTCGGTTGTTAGCGAGCGTTCGTTTGCTTTGGGTGTTCGCGCCATTCCTGACGCGCTACTCCGCGCGCTCGTTCATGTATTTGATTTTCTTGAAACCGGGAAAATTTCTATTGCGCGCATAACACTCGAGGAAGCCTCGTTTGATCTTACCGTCGTTTCAGATGACGGATTGACCCTGTTATTTAATCTTCGTTCCGACGTCACGACAACGCTGCGTTCGTTCGCGGATGTCAAGCAATCTATTGATATTGCTCGCGCACAATCAATTGACTTCCGTGTGCCGCAAAAAATTTATTATGTTCCTCGAGCCTAGCGTCGGCTTTATGCCTTCGTTCTCGCTCGTCCGCGAGTCCCGCTGCGAACAAATGCATCAAACCGATTTCATTTGATAAATGTGAAAATTGTTTCCGTCCAGTACCATATAAACAACGCGCCGAGCGTTGCTGTTTTGAGTGCGATGGCGAGCCGCGTGTTTTCGGTGAGCTCGATATTGATGTGAAGGTTGCGATGCAGCGCTGGGTCTTCGTCTTCAAACCATGTTTTGATTGATTCGCTGGCAAGAATTGCAAAGAGCGGAAGGATCGTGAGTAATGCAAGCGTTGTGAGTCCAGCGTAGTGTATTAACGCAAATATCCCTAGTGTGCTCGCGAGCGCCCATTCGGTATAGTGGAGCGTGAGTTCGTCGGCAACGTGATGGATTTTTTTAAACGTGCGTATCGCAATGAGTGCCGCTACAAACGCTGCCATTGCGACGAGCGACCACGGTATTGCTACCGCGGACATTGTTTGCGCGGTGTTTCTTTCTGCGATGAGTCGCAGGGCGTGTAGTCCAATAGGGCGCAAGGCGGGGTTGTTCATCATCCAGCGTACAAATATATTTTCTGCAATTGATGGGTTCGCATTGTTTTGCCATTGGAATACAAGAGCGACGCTATAGAAAACGAGCAGCGCAACTCCCATCATTACGATCCCGCCGCGTATATAGTGAATGGTGCGAATATAGAATCGGTTTCGACGCAGCGCTGGGTCGGTTTCTGTCCAATCGCGCACGATGGTGGCAACAAGATGGACGATGAGCAATATTCCTTCTATTGCGAGTAAAAGTATTCCTGCAGGATGCGTGGCGAGCGCGATGCCCAGCGTCGCGCCGCTCGCCCCGAGGAGTAGGCGTGATGGTTTTTCGATAAATTGCGCAAGGCAACCAATTGCGAGAAGCGTGGCGATGCTTCCCATGAGCGCCGAAACATTTTGTGTTGCTGTGCTCCAGACCGTCGAGCTCCCGAGTACGATGACGACGGCAAGCAACGACCACCATCGCCCTGCGACTGTTGTTGCGATTGTATATAGCGCAAGCCCAAGTGTTCCAAGCAGCGTGTATCCAAGTACCATGTTGTTATTATATGCTACTTATGAGTTGTTTGTTTTGGAGGAGCGATCATGTGGGATCCATTCACCAGCTTTGAACGATTTGAGCTTCCTAATGGATTGCGGTGCCATGTGGCTACTTTGGATCGACCGTGGGAGTACGTTGGCGTTTTGATTCACGCAGGTGCTGCATATGATCCGCGCGGCAGAGAGGGCATGGCGCATTTTGTCGAGCACTTGCTTCCTGAGGTGCTTTCAGGGATCACGTTTGCTGCACTACGCGAAGAGTTTGATGGTCGTTCTATTTCGTATGATTTTGGATCAACCAGAGAACGCGTGAATCAACTCTTGTTTCGTGTTCCGATTGCTGGCGATAATCTCGAACGAGTTTTTGATGTCGTGGGTCGGATGCTTTTTCTCCCGACGTTTACTGACGACGAGCTTGTTGGGCGCGAGCGACTCGTGGTACTCGAAGAGGCGAACGAGCGGCTTCCATTTTCGATTGAGCGCCGGTGGCGCATGGAGCGCGGGCGAATGTTTTGGGGGCCCAAACATCGACTCGTGCGATTTTTGGGGCCATGCGGCCTGCCTTCAACGATTCGCATGATTACCGCCCATGATCTTCGCGCATGGCATGCACAGTACTATACGCCGTGCAATGTGGATATCGTTCTGTGCGGTGGCCTTGCTTTTGAAGCAGTGCAGCAACTGGTTGCGCGTTCGTCGCTTACCGTGGATCGACCGAGTGCACCATCGGCGATACCGCTTCCTGCAAATGTTGCTTTGTATCGGGCGCGGCGACACGCAATGCGATTTTCTGAGCATCTCAAGGCCGCTGTTGATTACGGAAAAATTGAAATCATTGTTCCGTGTCCACGCCAAGGGTTGTCTGATGGTATTCTGGTTCGAGCATGCGAGGCGATAAACGAGGCATTATTTCGGCATGTGCGTGAGCGTCTTGGCGGCGATTACGATTTGAGCGTTCATGCGCTCGAGCACCCCGAATGCTTCGAATTGATACTCTCTGGCAATTTTGCTGCTCACTTGGCGCCTGAGATCGAACGACTCATTCATGAATCGTTGGCGCTTGCGGAAGATGCAGCGTTGATCCAGCGGTTTATCGTTCGCGCAATCAACAATTGCGCCTTGCTTGATTTTAACGGCCAAGACGTGGCCACTGCGGCACTTTCCTCGCTTGCCGATGAGCGACGCATCGTGACCGTTGCTGAACATCTTGCCCGCGCACGCGCGGTGATGGTTGCTGACGTACAATCGACAATCCGTTTGTTTGCGCCGGAGCGTCGCTGGACGCTTTTGTGTACGCCGTAGTCTTTTTTCGCGATTTTGCTTGCGCAAATCGCGATTTTTTATTTTCCTTGCTTTTATTTTTTTACTATGCGTCATCGACTGAACGTTCACTATCATAACTCACGATCCCAAGTTCCATATTCTAGCGCAACAGTTGTTGATTTTGTATATTTTTATGTGATTGCGCTCAATGCGTCGCTGTGGTTTACTCTCTATACCCCCTAGGGCTGACTGGCGGGGGCGTTTGGCGTTTTTTACGCAAATGAAGAATGAAGAATGAAAAATTTTGGAATTGTTTCACAATTCAAGCCCGCGGGAGATCAGCCGAAGGCGATAGATTCGCTTATTTTAGGTTTTCAAAAAGGCGTTAATCGACAAACGCTTTTGGGTGTGACGGGATCTGGGAAAACATTTACCGCCGCGCATGTGATCCAAGCGCTTGGTAAACCGACGCTCGTGATCGCGCCGAATAAAACATTGGCTGCGCAGCTGTGCAATGAATTTCGAGAATTATTTCCCAAGCATGCGGTGCATTATTTCGTGTCGTATTACGATTACTATCAACCCGAGGCGTATATCCCCACGACTGACACCTACATTGGCAAAGAGGCTATGATCAATAACGAGATTGATAAGCTGCGCCATGCGGCAACGGCATCCCTCCTCACGAGATCCGATGTCATCATTGTTGCATCGGTGTCGTGCATCTATGGTTTGGGTGCGCCCGAGGCGTATGCGGCGACGATGCTTCATTTCAACGTTGGCGGCGAGATTGATCGAACGACACTGATGCGCAAGCTGACCGAAATACAATTTACGCGGACGAATGCGGATTTGTCGCGCGGACAGTTTCGGCTGCGTGGGAATGAATGGCAAATCATGCCTGCTGATCAAGAATTTATTTATCATTTTGACATTGAAGGCGGACGCGCGAAACATATTTTTGTTGTCGACCCCGTGAAAGGATTTTCGCATCGCGAAGAGGTGAGCGACGTTTATGTGTTTCCGGCAAAACATTTTATTACGCCACAAAGCGAGCGGAAGCGCGCGGTCGTAGCGATTCGCGAAGAGTTACGTGAACGACTTAAGTATTTTCAAAAAACGAACAAACCATTGGAGGCCGAGCGCATTGAGCGTCGGACGCGCTATGACGTCGCAATGATTGCTGAAGTTGGGTATTGTCACGGTATTGAAAATTATTCCCGACATTTGTCTGGTCGACCTGCGGGCACGCCACCGGATACGTTGCTTTCATATTTCCCAAAAGATTTTTTATTGATTATCGATGAAAGCCATGTGACCGTTCCGCAGTTGAACGGCATGTACGCGGGCGACCAATCACGAAAAAAGACACTGATTGAGTTTGGGTTTCGATTGCCGAGCGCGCTTGATAACCGCCCTTTGAAATTCGATGAATTTGAGGCGTTGACCAAGCAAACGCTCTATATGTCTGCAACTCCAGGAGCATATGAATTAGAGAAAAGCGTGGCTGTGGTAGAGCAGATTATTCGCCCAACGGGACTTATCGACCCAGAAGTTATTGTTCGTCCAATTCTTGGGCGCATGAATAAAGAACTAAAAATGAAAAATGAAAAATTATCGAAGGGAGCATTTCAAAAGGGATTGTCGCAGATTGACGACCTCATGATCCGCATACAAGAACGGGCGGCGAAGAAAGAACGAGTGTTGGTGACGACGCTTACGAAGAAGATGGCGGAAGATCTCACTCAATATCTCCAAGATTTGAAAATTAAAGTAAATTATGTCCACAGCGACGTTGATACGCTTGATCGTATTAAAATTTTAACTGAATTTCGCAAGGGCGTGTTTGATGTGCTTATCGGAGTCAATTTGCTTCGCGAAGGGCTCGATCTTCCCGAGGTTTCTCTTGTTGCGATTCTTGATGCTGACAAAGAAGGATTTTTGCGGAGTGAAACGTCACTCATCCAAACGATTGGTCGTGCTGCGCGTAATATTAACGGACAAGTGATTTTATATGCCGATGTCGTTACCGGATCGATCAAGCGTGCGATTGCGGAAACGAACCGTCGACGCGTATTGCAATTGGCGTATAACAGAGCGCATGGCATTACCCCAAAAACAATTGAGCGTCGCATCCACGACATCATCGACGGACTAGGCGTGCGGCGCGAACGTGAGGTGGAGCGCGTATTGAAACTTGAACTCTCTGGCGTTGCTGCGTCGCTCAAAAATAAAAAAGCGTTGGATGAAATTATTCGTGATAAACAGCGGGAGATGCGCGAAGCGGCCAAGCGATTGGATTTTGAATTCGCGGCAATATTGCGGGATGAGATTCAATTGCTTAATAAGCAATTGAAAAATTCGAAATTCGAAGTACGAAATTCGAAACAAGATCAAAACTCAAAAAAATGAAGATTAAAATTTTAAATTTTCGTCATTCGAATTTGTTTCGTGTTTCGATATTCGGATTTCGGATTTTTTATATATGAATGATTTTATAAAAATTAAAGGTGCCCGAGAGCATAATTTGAAAAATATTTCGCTAGAGTTGCCGCGCAATAAATTGATTGTGTTTACCGGGCTTTCGGGATCGGGGAAGTCGAGTTTGGCATTTGATACGATTTTTGCCGAAGGCCAGCGGCGCTACGTGGAGTCGCTTTCTGCGTACGCTCGACAATTTTTGGGACAAATGGATAAGCCCGACGTCGATGAGATCGAAGGGTTGTCGCCGGCGATTTCGATTGATCAAAAATCACACTCTGGTAATCCGCGCTCGACGGTTGCGACGATTACTGAAATTTATGATTATATGCGCGTGCTCTATGCACGATTAGGGAAACCATTTTGTCCAACATGCGGGAACGAGATTCGGAAAATGACTGCGGAAGAAATTGTTGACACTATTATCGAAATTGCCGTCGCTGCGCCTGCAAAAACCGAACTTACCATTCTTGCTCCTGCTGTGCTTGGCCGAAAGGGGGAATATTATCAACTTTTGTACGATTTTTTGAATGCCGGGTTTGGTTCTGTGCGCGTTGATGGGAAAGTCTATTCGCTGCGTGACCGTCTCGAACTTTCGCGATATAAACAACACACGATTGAGCTTGTTGTAGACAAAATGCCAGCGTCGTTAAATTTTAAAGTGAAGGATGTGCGTGCGCGCGTAGCGGAGGCGGTGGAGCTCGGATTGAAATATGGAAACGACACTGTTGCGTTTATTATTGGAAAAACTGAGCATACGTTATCTTCAAAATTTTCTTGTCCTCGCGATCAGTTTGCGTTTCCAGAAATTGAGCCGCGACTGTTTTCGTTTAACAGCCCTTATGGCGCGTGCGAGCAGTGTCATGGATTGGGCGTGAAGGAGGCGTGGAGTGAAGAAATTTGCGGATCTTGTAAGGGCAAGCGGCTCAAGCCTGCGGCGCTCCATGTGTTGCTCGACAATAAAAGCATCGCGAGTGTTGCCGAGCTTTCGATTGAAAAAGCGTTTGCATTTTTTGATGCGTTCGCCAAGAAGATTAGATCCGGCAGCGCCGACATTGCTGAGGTGCCGATCAGAGAAATTAAAAATCGTTTGCGCTTTATGAACGATGTCGGGCTCGATTACTTGACGCTCAATCGCCGCGCGGGCACGCTCTCGGGCGGGGAGTCGCAGCGCATACGGCTTGCCTCGCAGATCGGTTCGCGGTTGTGCGGCACGCTCTACATTCTAGACGAGCCGACCATTGGCTTGCATCAGCGTGATAATGATAAATTATTGCTCACGCTTGCGGAGCTCCGAGACCTTGGCAATACCATTATTGTTGTCGAGCACGACGAAGATACAATTCGGATGGCGGATTATTTGGTGGATATTGGGCCGGGCGCGGGCGTACACGGTGGAAGTATCGTGGCGTCTGGCATTGTTGCTGACGTGCTCCAAAAAACTCCCGCGGGAATATCGGCGACTGTGGATTTTTTGCGGGGTGATCGGTGGATTGAGGTGCCCGAGGAACGCAGGGCGTTTCCGAAAGATGTATTGAAAATTAAGCGTGCAGCCGCGAATAATTTAAAATCAATCTCTGTAGATATTCCGCTGCGGCGACTTACGTGCGTCACGGGTGTTTCTGGGTCAGGCAAAAGTTCGCTCGTGTACGACGTGCTTTATAAAGCATTGACAAATAAATTTAATTTTACGCATCACGCGGTTGGGAAACACGAATCGATCACTGGTGCGGAATATATTCAAAATGTTATTGCCATTGACCAATCTTCGATTGGGCGTACGCCGCGATCGAATCCTGCAACGTATATTGGCGCGTGGAGCTATATTCGTGATTTATTTGCCTCGACTCCTGAGGCGCGCATGCGCGGCTTTACCGCGAGCCGGTTTAGCTTTAACGTGGTCGGCGGGCGGTGCGAACATTGCGAGGGCAATGGATTGATTGGTATTGAAATGCATTTTTTACCGACGGTGTATGTGAAATGCGATGTGTGTAAGGGAAAGCGTTTTGATCGCGAGACGCTTGAGGTGGATTACAGGCACAAAAATATTCATGACGTGCTCCGTATGACGGTTGAAGAAGCGGTGCCGTTTTTCCGCGATATTCCGTGGGTGTATGATCGTCTAAAAATTTTGCAAGAAGTCGGACTTGGTTATATCGAACTCGGACAAAGTGCGACAACGCTCTCGGGTGGTGAAGCGCAGCGGATTAAACTTTCCGCAGAGCTTGGCAAGCGCGAACATGGGCGCACGCTTTACTTGTTTGATGAACCGACGACGGGACTCCACTTTGCCGATATTGAGCACTTGCTCGTGATTCTGCAGCGGCTTGTAGACCGTGGTAATACCGT
>CAYICF010000007.1:0-15539 GCA_964361805.1 uncultured Candidatus Saccharibacteria bacterium | reverse complement strand
CACGCATCGAACTCGACTTTCCATCAGTCGGCGCTACCGAAAACATTATGCTCGCGGCGGTCTTGGCAAATGGTCGGACGACAATCGCAAACGCCGCAAAAGAACCGGAGATTATCGCGCTGATTAAAATGCTCCAAAAAATGGGCGCAATCATCGAGATTGGTGCGCATCGCATGATCACGATCGATGGCGTGAAAAAATTACACGGTACGACGTTCGAAATTTTGCCGGATCGGAACGAAGCGGCATCGTTCGGCTGTCTCGCGGTTGCAACCGGGGGCAACGTGTTGGTGAAAGGTGCAATCCAAGAACACCTGATTACATTCTTAAACGCGATTCGCCGTGTTGGCGGAGAATATGCCATCGAAGAAAACGGGATCCGGTTTTGGCGCACCAATGGATTGCGCGCCGCCGAAATCGAAACCGACACGCACCCCGGATTCATGACCGATTGGCAGCAGCCGTTTGTGGTGCTATTAACGCAGGCAAAAGGCGCATCAGTCGTGCACGAAACAATATACGAGGACCGTTTTGGGTATATTAAAGACCTCAACGCAATGGGCGCGGACATTAGCGTATTTTCAAAATGTCTTGGTGAACTACCGTGTCGATTCAACGGAATGGGATTTAATCACAGCGTGATCGTGAATGGTGGAACTCCGCTCCGCGGCGTGGAGCTCACCGTGCGTGATTTGCGTAGCGGCATCGCGCATATTATTGCGGCGCTCGTTGCTGACGGGGAAAGCACAATCAGCGGCATTGAAGAAATCGACCGCGGCTATGCACACATCGAGAAGCGCCTAAGGGCATTGGGAGCGGACATTCGTAGGGCATAAATTCGAAGAACGAAGCACGAAATCCGAAACAAATTTATAATATCTAAATCAGGAAATTTAAATTTAGAATTTTGATATTGTTTCGAGTTTCGATATTCGAATTTAGGATTTCAAAAAGTAGACAATCTGCATATATCCAGTACTATAGAAACAACTTTATGTTCACCCGTCAAATTGGAATTGATCTCGGCACCGCCAACACCATCGTCTTTGTACCCGGACGCGGCTTTATTATTAATGAGCCAACGATTGTTGCGCTCAGTAAGCCCGACAATACCGTTATCGCAGTCGGTCGGGAGGCAAAAGACATGATTGGCCGAGCGCCAGCGGACATTTTGGCCTATCAGCCGCTCCGTGATGGCGTGATCGCCGACTATTATGTCACGCGCGCGATGTTGAAATATTTTATCGCAAAAGCATGCGGTTCATTTAATATTGTGCGGCCAGAAGTGGTGATCTCGGTGCCTGCGGGCATCACAACTACCGAACGCCGCGCGGTCGTGAATGCCGCAAAAGAAGCGGGTGCACGAGAAGCATACATTGTGCGCGAGCCGATCCTCGCGGCATTAGGCGCCGGCATTCCAATCAATCATCATTCAGGCAATATGATCGTGAACATCGGAGGTGGCACGTCTGAAGTCGCAGTTGTTTCACTCGGCAACATTGTGTCATGGTCGTCGCTCCGTGTTGCGGGTAATAAATTTGATCAAGCAATTGCGGATTATATTAAAAAGAAATATTCACTCGCTGTGGGCGAACAAACCGCAGAAAATGTGAAAATCGCGATCGGCGCCGCGCTCCCATCAAAAGAAAAATTAGAATATCAAATTCGCGGCCGCGACTTGGTCTATGGGCTTCCGCGCGATATTACGATTACCTCAAACGAAATCGCCGAGAGTCTTAACGCATACCTTATTGAAATTGCAATTTCCGTACAAAATGTATTCAACGTCACCCCGCCAGAGCTTGTTGCTGATATTATGGAAAAGGGGATCATTGTGTCAGGCGGCGGCGCACAGTTACGCTTTATTGATGATTTTTTGAAGCGCATGACCGGTGTCGAAGCCTATATTGCCGAAGAGCCGCTCTTTTGTGTAGCAAAAGGCGCCGGACTTATTTTGTCTCATCTCGATGTCTACAAAAGAACATTACTTAATAAGCGATTTTAACCGACTCGTTGCTGCGGATGCATTGGCGCAGAGCTACGTGTTGTTCGGCGAGTCATATACAGCGCGTACGTATATTGGCGAACGACTACTCGTGTTGCTTGAAGATGGAACGACCCCGTTGCTCGACGGATATGCGTTGCACAAAAATAGCGAAGGAACGATTGGCATTGATGACGCGCGTCGAGCGATCGCGTGGCTGTGGCAATCGCCATTCCGTGCGATACGCAAGTCGGTGTTTGTCGCAGACGGCGAAGCAATGACCACTGAAGCGCAAAACGCATTGCTCAAAGTCGTTGAGGAACCGCCCAAAGCAGGATTAATCATTGTGAGCGTCAAAGATCTAGGGGCATTGATCGCGCCGCTCGTTTCACGTTGTGAGCGCGTCTATGTAAGCCCGATATTTGCGCCGCAAACAAAAAAAGACGAGGCAACGCTCGCGATGGAAAAAGTTGGCGTTGAGTTTGTGCACGGAAACGTATCGGCGCGCAAAAAAATCATCGGTGATCTCCTAAAGAGAGAAGGCGATATTGAGGAATTTGTCCGTGCGGTGCTGCGCGAGTGTCGCCGTGACCCAATAAAAAATGTTCATTTGATGGGGCGCATCACCGATCGTTGGGCAATGATGAGTCAGTGGAACGTCAACAAGAAACTTCAACTTGAAACGTTGGTTGAGGCGTGATAAAGTCACCGGAAGGCGTCGGCTGCGACGTCGAGACAACGGCGTGATAAGGAGTAGCATATGTCAATGGTGGTGGTTGTCTGCGGAAAAGATGCGAGACTGCTGAGCAAGAGCGGTTTTTCGCGCGAGCTCAAGCCGCTGCCGAAGCAAAAAATCGGCGAGACATTTGAACGGAAAGATGTCGTGTTTCTGAAACATGGCATCGAATGGGCGACTGAGGAGGCGATTGCTGATGAGCTGCGCACGAAGCTCGAGATAAAGAGTTTTCGTATCCTCAGCGCCGCAACGTTTCCTATCGGCAAACTCAACAAGGGAGACGCGATCGTGTTCGTTGGCGCGATCGAGGGCGATGGGTGGCTTGTCGCCGAGATGTGAGAGTTCGGCATTCCGCAAGGCATCGCGCCCTGCGGATTTTTAATGACCAAGAGTTGCCCGTTTGAGTTATTTTCTGTAACCTGATCCCTAGAACCTATAACCTAAAACCTTGTTTATGCTCCATAGTAACGGCCATCAATTATTAACATCCGAATCCGTAACCGAAGGCCATCCAGACAAGATGGCGGATCAAATTTCCGACGCCATCCTCGATGATGTGCTGCGCCAAGATCCATACGGTCGCGTTGCGGTAGAAACGCTCTTGACGCGCGGACTCGCGGTTATCGCTGGTGAAGTCACAACAGCGGCGTATGTTGATGTACAAAAAATTGTGCGTGGCGTAATTGCCGACATTGGCTATACGAATGCAGCTTATGGCTTTGACGCTGAAACATGTGGTGTGGAAGTGGTACTTCAAGAACAATCGCCAGACATTGCGCAAGGGGTAAGTACCTATCACAAAGAAAAACCAGAAACGGTTGGTGCGGGCGATCAAGGCATGATGTACGGCTATGCCACCGATGAAACGCCAGAATATATGCCGCTCCCGATTGTGTTGGCGCATAAACTGGTGAAGCGTCTCGCGGAAGTACGCAAGAAAGGAATATTAAAATATCTTCGTCCCGATGGCAAAGCGCAAGTCACGGTCGAGTATCAAGACGGTAAAGCGAAACGAATTCATACTGTGCTCGTGTCAACGCAACATGCGCCAGAAGTGAAGCACGCAGCACTAAAAAAAGACGTGATCGCAAAAGTGATGCTGCCAGTGCTGCCCAAAAAATTCATTGACAAGCAAACAAAGTTTCTTGTAAATCCGACCGGTCGATTCGTGATCGGCGGCCCACAAGGAGACACGGGCCTCACGGGGAGAAAGATCATCGTTGACTCATATGGTGGCCTGGGACTGCATGGGGGTGGGGCATTTTCTGGGAAAGATCCGACAAAAGTAGATCGTTCTGGTGCATATGCCGCGCGCCATGCAGCAAAAAATATCGTCGCCGCAGGTCTTGCAAAAACCGTCGAAGTCAAAGTCGTATATGCGATTGGAGTGCCAGAGCCGCTTGCGATCAACGTGAATAGCTATGGCACGAGCGTGTGTGGCGACGATAAGTTGGCAGAGATTGTATGCGCAGTATTCGACTTTCGCCCGGGCATGATTATCAAGAATTTAAATTTGCGTCGCCCGTTATACAGACAAGTGGCCGTCTACGGGCATTTTGGTCGTACCGATATCGATGTGCCGTGGGAGGCGTTAGACAAAGTGGAGCAATTAAAAAAATTCCGAGCATAGCGCCCGGATTAGAACCACCAATTTTTAAGGTGGTCTTGGAATACGTGCATGACCGTAGAAAAACCGATGAAGCCGCACAGGATATAGCGTCGGAGTAGAACTTCAGAAAAGGTATTGCTGCGGCGCACGAGGCGAATCGCTTGAACGGTCGAAATGACGACAACGGCTGCACCGATCCAAAAAAAGAATCCATGGAGCATGCGTCCGTGATCGTCGCGTGGGCCAAACAAGAGACTCAAGTGGTCAACGTCCACAAAGACGTTGGTTGCGGCAGAGAGAACCATGACGCGGAGCGGAAAGGCGATGAGGGCATTGAATCGGTCGCGGAGCGACTCGACGCCAGCAGTGGGACATATAATGCGTAATGCCGCGAGCGTCGTCCAGAGAGGGAGTACGAGGGACCCGACAAGAAATCCGAAGGTGAAATGACACATTGCTTTCGTCACGATGTCTTGCGGCGTATAGGGGAGCATGTGCAACCCAATGAACCCATCCCAAAAAGCACTAAGCCATTCCATGAGCGCATCCTCCACAAGCTTATTTGATCATAGCAGAAAGATTAAGCTATCATCACGACATGGACATCAAATCATTTGAAGCAAAGTTACAATCCGTGACCGAGCACGCGAAGCGTGAACTTGGGGGGCTACGCGCCAATCGTCCGACGCCGCTTTTAATTGAAGAGATCCGCGTGGAGTATGCTGATACCACGATGCCGGTAAAACAACTGGGAACTATCAACATTGCGCCGCCACGCGACTTAACGGTAACGGCGTGGGATGGTGCAGCGCTCGCACCGATCGCGAAGGCGATCGAAAATGCAAAATTAGGCGTGACGGTCGCAGTGCAGGGGAATATTGTGCGCGTGACTTTGCCGTCGCTCTCTGACGAGCGTCGCAAAGAAATTGTGAAAGTCGCAAAAGCGCTCGTGGAAGCATCGCGCATCAAGGTGCGTGTGGTGCGCGACGAAGCAATGAAAAGCATCGAAGTCGACGGACGCGCAAAAATCATTTCTGAGAACGAGAAATTTAATCAAAAGAAAAAAACGCAAGACGCAGTTGATAAAATCAATAAAGAGCTAGACGCAGCATTGGCTGCGAAGACGAAAGAAATCAGCGAATAATGAAAAATGAAGATCGAAGAATGAAGAATTTTAGTATTCGCTTTGCTCATATATTTTAATTTCACATTATCGTTTTTCATTTTTAGCTTTTCATTTTTAATTTGACTCAATGACCATCCTCCTCACCATCCTCGGTCTCGCGTTGCTCATCCTCGTCCATGAGCTGGGTCATTTTCTGTGCGCAAAATTATTCAATATTCGCGTCGACGAATTCGGCATCGGTTTCCCGCCGCGCGTCTTTGGTAAAAAAATTGGCGAAACGCTCTACAGCGTCAATCTGCTCCCGCTTGGCGGATTTGTGCGACTTGCGGGCGAGACGGTAACGCCCGCAGCGCTACAAGATCCGAGGAGCTTCTCGGCGGCACCGGCTACCGCGCGCGCGATCATCGTCGCGGCAGGAGTCATCGTGAACATTGTCGCTGGTTGGGCGCTCATCGCAGCGGTATTATTTGTAGGGACGCCAAACGCGATTGTTATTGACGAAGTAAGGCAAGGGACGCCCGCTGCCATTGCGGGATTCCGGGCGGGAGATGTCGTGAATGGGTTTGTGGAAGCAAAAGCATTGACTGAATTTATACAAACGCACAAAGGGGGAAAAATTGAATTAAATATTAATCGTGCTGGGGAGCCATTGGTGCTTACGGCAATGTTATCAGAAGAGGTACTCGGCGTCGTGATCGCCGACGCAGGAATTCCGGCGCGAGGCATCATCGCAAGCGTACGCGACAGCGCAATAATCACCATCGAAACACTGATTGGGGTTTTTCGTGGGCTGTGGCAGGTGGCATATTCGCTCCTGGTCACAGGGAAACTACTCGAGGGACTCGTTGGTCCAGTGGGCGTTTTTGGAATCGCGGGCGCCGCGGCAAAAACTGGGATCATCTATTTTATTCAGTTGCTTGGCATGATATCGATCAATCTCGCGGCGCTAAACAGTATTCCGTTCCCTGCCCTTGACGGTGGGCGACTGCTCATGATCGTCATCGAAAAAATAAAAGGCTCGCGTTTAACGCCAAAATTTGAAATTGTCGCAAACGGCATTGGCGTTGTGCTGCTTATGCTATTTATGATCGCCGTCACCGTGCGCGACGTGGGGCAATTGTAGAAAAAGCACGAAAGTTGACAAAAATACCATCGACTCCTACTGTTGAGGGGTTGAGGGATAGATGGGCGTCTTTAAGGAGAACGGTCGTGGATACCGTCAAGCGACATATCGAGCGGCTCAAGGTTGCAATCGAGCGTCATGAGCGCGCAGTGGGGTTAGCGAGCGCGGAGTTTCGGAGTGGTATCGGTGCAATAGAAAAAGAATACGAAAGGCGTTGTGTCATCGTGGCAAGGCGAGTGCTGGGAGCTGAACAGTCCATGAGCGTAGCGAATGGCAAAAAAGGCGACCTCGCCCTCATGAGTGCAGCTAATGGGCGTCCTGAGTATGACGTTGCCAAGCATTCGGCGAGCGCAAGGTTCGATGCAGAGATGTTGAAATTGGATCTTGCGCGCGATGACGCGATCGCTGCGGCAGACAAGGCGTTTCTCCTCGAAGAAGAAGAGATTCATAGAGCAATAAACGAAGACGACAAGCCGCAGCCGCCACAGGCAGCGGCATGAGGCGAACCGGCGAATCCAAAAGATTCGCTTTTTTTATAAGAGATTGTTAAGATCGAACCATGCTTTTCTCTCACCTTTTTTCGAAAACTGAACGCGCGTTTCCGAAAGACGAAGAAGCGATCAACGCAAAATATTTATTGCGCGCCGGATTTATCAAAAAAATGTCCGCCGGAGTATTTACATATCTTCCGTTGGCGTATCGTGTGTTAGAAAAAATTAACGCGATCATCCGTCGTGAAATGCATGCAATCGGCGCCGAGGAGCTCTTGATGCCCGCGCTCGTCGCAAAAGAATATTGGATGAAATCAAATCGATGGAACGTGGAAGTCGTCTACAAATTAAAATCCGCAACTGAAGAAGAATTTGGTTTGGGTTGGACGCACGAAGAGGTGATCGCGGCAATCGCTGCAAAGTTTATTCAGTCGTATAAAGATCTCCCAAAGGCGGCGTATCAGATTCAAAATAAATTTCGTTCAGAGCCACGCGCAAAAAACGGTCTGCTCCGTGGCCGCGAATTTATGATGAAAGACTTGTATAGCTTCCACGCCACCAAAGCCGACCTCGATGAATATTATGCGGTAGTGATAAAGGCATACGAAAAAATTTTGAATACGATCGGCCTCGATTATATTATTGCAGAGGCATCCGGCGGGGCATTTACCAAAGAATATACGCACGAGTTCCAAGTGTTGGCGGACGCGGGCGAAGACACAATCTTTTATTGCACGAAATGTCGATATGGACAGAACAAAGAAGTAGCAAGCGCGGTAAACATCGGCACGCCATGTCCGAAATGTGGAGGAGAAGTGGCAAAAGGAAATGCAATCGAAGTGGCGAATATATTTCAATTAGGGACGCGCTATAGCGAAGCATTCGATGTGAAATTTAAAAACGCGACCGGAGGAGAGGAGTTTGTGGTGATGGGTTCATACGGCATCGGACCCTCGCGCATCTTGGCAACGGCAGTTGAGGTGAGTCATGACGAGCGCGGTATCATTTGGCCGAAAAGCATCGCGCCGTTTGCGGCGCATCTCGTGACGCGCGGCGGAGATAAGAAGGTGGTAGATGTTGGCAAAAAGCTCTATCACGATTTACACAAGCAAGGGATCGAGGCGCTCTACGATGATCGCGATGTCGGCGCAGGCGAAAAACTCACAGACGCAGACTTGATTGGCATCCCAATGCGCATCGTCGTCAGCGAAAAGACTCTCGCCGCAAAAAAGATTGAAGTAAAAGAACGTGCAAAAGCAACGGCAAAATTGATGACACAAAAAGAACTGATGAGTTCCGTAGAATAATGTATTTCCATTCTACTTTTAACATTTAACTTTCTACTTTCCCAATGTCTTTCCTCGACTATTTCTCCAAAAATATCGGCATCGATCTGGGAACTGCCAATTCGTTGGTGTATCTTGCGGGAACCGGAATTGTGGCGAATCATCCGACCGTCGTTGCGATGAACAATAAAACCGGGCAGCTCATTGCAGTCGGCGAGGAAGCGCGGAAAATGATCGGGCGCACGCCAAACCACATTACCGTGGTGAAGCCTCTGGTCGCGGGTATTATTTCCGACTTTGAGGTGACGCAGGAAATGCTACGGCATTTTTTGCGCGAAGTCGGGAAAAAGAACCCGATTATAAATTTTCGTCGCGCAGTGATCGGTGTGCCGAGTAATTTAACTGAAGTAGAGCGGAAGTCGGTCGAGGATGTGGTGGTCGGGGCAGGAGTAAACAAGGCATATATTATCGAAGAGCCGGTTGCTGCGGCACTCGGTGCGCGACTTCCAATTAATGAGCCCGTCGCAAACATGATTGTTGATATCGGCGGCGGCACCACAGAGGTCGCAGTGATTTCTATGGGAGGGACGGTCACTTCAAAAAGCTTGAAAATTGCTGGCGACAAATTAAATGAAGAAATTATTCGGTTTGTACGCGACGAATTTCGGCTCGGCATCGGGGAGCCGACCGCCGAAGAATTAAAAGTGACGATTGGTTCTGCGGTGCCGCTTGAACAAAAGGCGGAGCTTTTGATTCGGGGGCGTGATTTAGGAAACGGACTTCCCCGTGAAATCGTGGTGCGCGACGCGCAAATCCGTGCCGCGATTAGCCGACATCTCAAAACAATCGTTGAGACAATTCGGGAAGTAATCGAATCTGCCCCCCCCGAACTCGTGGGCGACATATTGCAGCACGGTATTTATCTTTGCGGTGGCGGAAGTCTCTTAAAAGGCATCGATCAGTTGATTAGCAAAGAATTGGCTGTACACGTGGCAGTGGTCGAAGATCCGCTCACGTGCGTTGTTCGTGGGACCGGTGTCGCGGTAGAGCATTTCGAAAAATATGCCGCAGTACTCGATAATCCATTCACGCCACGAATGATAACGTTATAGTGACGGCAATGAAGCCAGAATTCCACTTTGAGGAAATTGCGCTTGGCGGCCACGTTGGAAATCAAAATTATATTGAGTTGCCGCTGCACCGTCGAGTATTTATTGGTGTCGTGGCGGCGAGCTTGCTGGTAGGAGCAACGATCATCGGGCGCGTAGGATTTTTAGGAATTATCAGGGGCGAGTTTTATGAGCATCGTGCGATTGCAAACGTCGACAAAGAAACGAACATTCCGGCAGAGCGAGGAATCATTATTGATCGAAATGGCGTGCCGCTCGTAAGAAACGAAACGTCGTCTAGCGTGTTTGTACATGTACGCGCGTGGCTCAAAAAAACTATCAGCGAACGAGAAGATGCGACAAAAAGAATCGCTGAATTGTTCGATGCACGCATCACGGATAAAACAATGGAGATATTGTTGGACGAGAGCGCGCTCGAAGCGCAGAGCATGATCGCGCTTGGTCGCGGCATTGATGCAAAAAGCGCGCAGGCGCTTCGTGACCTCAAGGATCCGGCAATTATTGTGCGCGACGATTATCGGAGAGAATACATTGATGGGCGAACGATGGCGCATGTCATCGGATATACCGGAGTCGACGACGAAAGCCGCGCAATTATTGGGCGGAGTGGTCTCGAGGCATATTATAATCGCGAGCTTGAGGGGAAAGAGGGAAAAACCGTTGAGGCGCGTGACGCGCACGGGAATACGTTAGGCACGCGCATCAAAGAGAATGCTGTCTCAGGCGCAACGTTGGTAACAACAATCGATAAAGAGTTGCAAGCAGTGGTATATAATCGTATGCGTGCTGGGCTTTTGGCGTTGGATCGCGATGCGGGAGTCGCGATTGTGCTCAAGCCGAAAACAGGCGAAGTGCTATCGCTCGCAAGCTTTCCGAGCTTTGATAATAATATATTTACGCGTCCCGGGAAAAACGAAGAGCGCGCGCAACTATTACGCAACGCAAAGAAACCATTATTTAATCGTGCGATCGCTGGGGCGTATAGTCCGGGGTCAACCATAAAACCAATGATGGCGCTCGCAGCATTGCACGAGGGAATTGTGAAGCCAACGGATCAGTTTTTCTCATCCGGAGTATTAGAACTCCCGAATCCATACGACCCCGAGAATCCAAGTAAATTTTTAGATTGGCGAGCGCACGGTTGGGTGGATGTGTATAGCGCGCTTGCGCGATCATCAAACGTTTATTTCTATATCGTCGGCGGTGGCTGGAAAGATTTGGGAGGGTTAGGCGTCGCGCGCATCAAGGCATATTGGGATCGGTTTCGATTTGGAGAAAAAACAGGCATCGACATACCAGGAGAAAAATCAGGAATGCTCCTCACGCAGGAAGAGTGGGAAAAGCGATTTCAGCGTAATTGGCGGGTAGGAAACACATATAATATCGCGATTGGACAGGGCGACATGTTAGTAACCCCAATGCGACTCGTATCGTTTATCGGCGCGATTGGGAATGGCGGGATAATGGAGGAGCCACACGTGGTCGCCGAGGTCGTCAGCGCGAGCGGCGAACGGGGGAATCAGCACGCGCCAAGAATAATTGCGGATTTTAGCGATCTCACAAACGAATTGCGTGACGTGCAGCAAGGTATGCGCGATGCGGTTGAAAAATCGTATGGCACCGCACGCGCATTGCACGATCTTGCGATCACGGCGTCGGGGAAAACAGGAAGTGCGCAGATTGCGAATAACGCGAAAACAAATGCATTCTTTCTTGGATACGCGCCCAGCGAAGATCCAGAAATTGCGATATTGGTCTTAATCGAAGACGCAAAAGAGGGAAGTTTGAATACGATTCCCATCGCGCACGATATTTTGGAGTGGTACGCAGAGCATCGTGTACAGTAAAGATATGTCCAAAGTCATAATTGCCAATTGGAAAAATCATCCGGAAACGCCCGACGAAGCGATGGCGCTTGCAAGAGCAAGCGACGCGACAGGACTCGTCGTTGCGCCGCCAACAAAATTTTTATCTATTGTTGCAAGGTTGTTGCGCGACGCACGTCTTGCGTCACAAAATTTTGAAACAAAGGCGGAATATACGATCCTCGGCCATTCTGATTACCGCGCGCAAGGAGAAACAGATGAAGCGATCGTAAAAAAAGTTGTATCGGCGCTGAAATTGGGTGTCGTTCCAATTCTTTGTGTTGGTGAATCGCGTGCTGATCACGACTCCGGCCGCGCAAAAGAATTTGTAGCATCGCAACTCGGGAAAGACCTGTCCCCACTTTTAACTTTTGACCTTAAGCTTTCTACTGTCCTCGTTGCCTACGAGCCCATCTGGTCCATCAGCACTCATCCGAACGCAACGCCAGATACTCCCGAAAATGCAAACGATATGATACAATACATAAAAGGAACATTGTCAAAAACTTTTCACCTCCTACCTTTTACTTTCTATTGTCTGTACGGCGGATCGGTGAACGAAGCAAATGCGGAAAGCTTTTTAGCGCAGCCAGCAATCGAGGGATTGCTCGTTGGCGCAGCGAGTCTTCGCGCAGAAAGCATTAAAAAAATAATTGAGATGGCACGTAGAAAATAATCTTTTCTTTCCACTTTCTACATTTAACTTTTTACATTCTACATATTCATGAAAGGCGCAAAAGAATTATTCTGGGGACTGCTAAACGCAGGTATTGTTGTGGGTATTATTTTAGGTGTCGAAGGAGTGTATGTACTCAATAGATATATCGCATCGCTTCCGATCGCGCGTACGATCACGGTAGAGGGACTGGCAAAAACGACAGCAAAGCCCGATCTTGCCCAAATCTCGTTTGCGGTCATTGCCGAAGGAAAGAGTCCCGAGGCGTTGCAGAAAGAGACGAAAAAGATGAATGACGCAATCGCGTTTGTGCGCGAAGCAGGAGTGGATGCGGATGATATCAAAACCGAAAACTATAGCCTGAATCCGAAATATGCATATAACGAAAAGAAAGGGCAGTCATTTATTGATGGATATACATTTACGCAGAGCGCGAGTGTAAAAATTCGAGACCTTGACCTGGTTGGAGAAATTGTCGCGGGACTTCCGAAATTTGGCGTGAACGAAGTGAATGGTCCGAGTTTCAGCGTCGAGGATCCCGAGAGCGTGTTGGTGAATATTCGCGCGGAAGCATTTGAACATGCATTTGAAAAGGCGTACGCAATGGCGCGACAAAACGATGCTCGTTTGGGGAGAGTAGTGACATTTTCGGAAAACGCCGGAGGATATCCGCGTCTATTTTTAGCGAAAGCGTATGATGAAGGAATGGCGGGACTACCGACTCCAGCAATTGAGTCCGGAACTGAAGAATTGAGCGTGACGGTCAGTGTCACGTATGAATTGCGATAAGATCGAACTGAAGACGATCGACGGCGAACTCATCGCTGGATTATATTATTCGGTGCAAAATGCGCGTGGCGGCGTAGCATTTTTGCACATGATGCCCGCGACAAAAGAATCATGGGATGGGCTGGCCGCGCGCTTGCAGCAGCTCGGTTACGTAGGGCTTGCCGTTGATCTTCGCGGCCACGGCGAGTCGAGTGGCGGACCGCGCGGATATCAGCATTTTGGAGACGCCGAACATCAAAAGAGCATTCTCGACGTCGATGCCGCGGTAAAATTTCTTTTCAGTAAAGGGATTGTTGAGCATCAATTAGTATTGATGGGTGCATCAATCGGGGCAAATCTTGCGCTCAAATATCTCGCAGACCATCATGAGATAAAAACGGCGATACTCTTGTCGGCGGGGTTGAATTATCGGGGCATAGAAACGCCGCTTGCAGCGAAAGCGCTCGTGGTGGGCCAGCGTGTGTTGCTCACGAGCGCGCGTGACGATGGCGCAAACGCAAGTGAGAACGAGGAGTTAGCGACCGAAATTCCCGAAGGCGTTGAAAAAGAAATTCAAATCTATGATCGCGCCGGTCACGGAACCGATATGTTGATAGCGCAACCAGGGCTCGCTGATCGCGTCATTGACTTTATAACAAAATAAATGGTATAGTGCGGATAGGTGAGTGTGAGTATTCCTAGGCCGTAAGGTCGAGGAATGCCCAATCTATTTGTGGCCAAATCCCCCGAAAGGGGGATTTGGTTTTTATACACCACGTTGACAACCCAATGAGTTGGGCGGAAACTAATGGAGAAGCATCGAGATATTGCGTCTCGAGCGACGTATGGCGTGGCATCTTGCGCAAGGAGAAGAGCCATGAAGCGCATGCTGGTCAGTCTGGTGGCGGTCGTGCTGGCATTCTCCGGCGCGGCATGGTCTGTGGAGGATCGAGAAAAATCGGCAACGGAAATCGCGCTCGAGTATCGCGACACGGTGGTAGCACTCGAAACGTCCGCGGTATATGCGGACGGCACGGTGCGAACGCTCGGCGGCGGAACTGGATTCTTCGTGAGCGAAGATGGTCTCGTCGCGACAAATCATCATGTGGTGCGCGAACAAAAGGCGCGGTCGCCGCTCGAAATCATCTTTGGCGGGATGCGTCCGAAGGTCGTAGCGTATACATATGAAATCACGTTGCCGGCAAAGAAGCTCAAGTATCGTGGCGAGCTTGTGATGTGGAACGAGTGGAACGATACCGCCGTCATGCGTGTTGTGGACATTCCGAAGGGGAGTTTCGGGGTAGCAAAGCGCGGTGATTCCGGACTGGTTCGACAAGGCGATCGTGTATTTGTGCTCGGCAACCCCCTTGACCTCACCGCATCGATTACGGATGGCATCGTGAGCGCCCTCCATCGCCGGAGTGAGGTGGGCCTCATGAAAATTGAGGACTACATTCAGACAAATGCGGCGGTTAATCCCGGAAATTCGGGGAGTCCGATAATCAATGCGCGTGGAGAAGTTGTCGGAATCGTGAATTCTGGCATCTTCAGTGCGAATAACATTGCGTTCGCAATTCCGATCAATTTTCTTGATCTCGCCATGAAGGGCGAAGTCAAGATGGGGTGGATCGGCGCCGAAGCGATGCTCGATGAGTTCGCGAAAAGCGGAGGGTTCGCAGACCTTCGCGAGCTGAATGCGAAAACCGGCATTGATCATGTGCCGTCACTGCAAGTATTGAACGACACAATCAACGGGAAGGCGCTTGTATTTGCAGTAGAGGCGGAATCGCCTGCAATGGAGGCGGGTATCCGTCGTGGCGATCTCGTAAAGTCGTTTAATGGCAAGCCCGTGAGAAATGGCGTCGATCTTCGGATCGCGCTGATGAAGTCCGAAATCGGCAAACCGGCAACGCTTGTCGTCGTCCGCGCGGAGAAGGCCGAGCAAAAGATCGTTGAAATGGTGACAGAAAGTGGCCGAGAGAAACGCATTGAGCGTACCATCGACGGCGCTATCATTCGGGAGTTGAATATCTCGGTGGTCGTGAAAGACTCCGAGAAGAAAGAGTCGCATTGAGCGAGTCGCGGGCGCGAGAGGCACAATCTCCGCCCATTTTTTATTGACATGCCGCGCGCAAGAGAGGATTCTAGAAATAAGGTAGTAGTGTATTCGTCGGAAGAATTTTTAGGAGTAAGACGTATGCGCCGCATGATATTGCTGGGAGTCATTTGCTGGGCGATGTTTGGCGTGCAGATCGTGGTGGCGACGGATGGTCGCCCGAAAACATCAGGTGAGATCGCGGCGGAACACTGCCGCGCGGTTGCGCTCATCAATGTGCGGCGATATGCCGAGAATGGTCTTCGGGACTTGGATTGGGAAGTAAGCGGGAGCGGAAGCTTTATCGGAAGACCTGGATACCTCCTCACGAACGCACACGTTGTGGGCGATTGGGAGTCGTGGAATGGTCCCACGGACCCGCGTTTGCCGAAGGCCGAAGATCCGTGGGTATACGAATACCTCGTGACCATCGCGGATGATCGCACCTCGTATGCCGCGACGCTTGTGGGAGTGGAGCCGAGCGTTGACTTCGCGCTGCTGCAAGTACGCGACATCGACGAAGCGGCATATACCACGATCGAACGTGGCGCGGTAGCGACGTTGCGCGTGGGAGATCCGGTCTATGCATTGGGCGCGCCGTTCGGTGAGCGGCCATCCATCAGTAGCGGTATTATCGGGCGCTTGAATTT